>JACOVV010000114.1 GCA_016177145.1 Candidatus Omnitrophota bacterium
CTGTCATATTTGAAAAGGGTTGCGAAGAATTCCTTTTTATGGTATACTTTTACTCAATTCTCCAAGAGAACCATAATAGCTCTATTCGTCCAGGGGAAGACGACCCTGAGCTGGAAAAGAAGAACCAGCCCGGGGTTTTCTGATTTAAGCAGGAGCATCTGTAACTATGGGAAAGGATTACAAGTAATGACAGTGCAATTGTTTTATTTATTGCTGATTGGGATTATTTCTTTCAACTCTTCTATTCTGTCGCACTGTTTATCTCCTGTGCCCAGTACAAGTAATTTTGGACATCTGGTCTCCAACCATCCCCTTTTTAGAGAATTAAACGTTCCTGTCACGGCGATACGTTTAGTTATTGCCAGGGCAATGGCAAAGGGATCGCAGCATTATGTAGATGCCAGGTTAGATGCCTCCTTCACTAGTCATGTCATTCAAACTACCGAAATGAGGATTCGGGCGATTAATAAAAACTCCCTGGCAAAGGAGCTGGAAGAAGCCGGCTGGAGTGACCCCCAGCGGAACTTACTAGAACCTCAACATTTACTGAACATTTTAAGTAAAACAAGGGTTATTCTGATTCAAGACCCTGACGATATCAATTCTCCCCTCATTCTTGCTGAGGACTGGCAGACGGCTGTGCCTGTTTATTGGGAGAACCTGCGGGCTGAACGCTATGAACAAACGGTTTATCTACCCAAAAATCTTGTTGAAGAACTGGTTTTGAGAAACAACCGCCGCGCGATATCTGCTCTGTTGTTACGGGCAGTTTTTCAGATTTCTACTGATGCCGAAAGAGCACACATACCGGGAGATAAACTGCAAGCGGGGTACATAAAATTTTCCGGAGCGATCAGAGACTTGCAACCACATGATGTTCAACTGTCATCGGATAAAGCCGTAGCGGATCTATTGAGAGATTATTTTCAACAACGTCGCGCCTCTCATCCAAAAGCGTCTTTACTGATCATTCACACCAACGACCAACACGATCCCAATCTCGTTGCAAAAGCAGGCGTTGATAAACTGCTAAAACATCCGGCGGTCACATCTGTTTATGAAAACCAATTGGCGGATTCTTATATGAGTCATTGGGGAAGAAGGATTTCTTATCGAAACGCATTCATGGATACGGTAGTGTTGCCGCCCTATGAAAAACGATTCGTGTTCACTGGAGGAAATTTTAGCGCATCTATTTTGGGTCAGTTCGGGGAGTTAGTTGAAAATTTAGCCGGGCTGGAAGGAGAATGGCAAATGGATCTAGCGTTTGGAGGTTCTATCTATGATTTAGAACGTAAAATCTCTTTTGAACGCGATAGAGAGAGTATGACGGGCTATCTTGAGCGTTTTCTTAGACCCTATTTAAGAAATTCACTGTTGGATGGAGAAAAAGTTTCATCGCTGGAACTGGTTAAAGAAGAAACTGAGCATTGTTTGAAATACCATTACAAGCTCAATCTTAACAAGGGCGGTGCAACGGTTATGACGCTTGTATTCTGGAAAGATATCGATTCCTTACTTCATGACTTAGACAACTCCAACAACCCCTCCTCCATGCCTGTTTTCGATCGGCCAGACCGGAAAGACTTAATTACTTCTCTTTAAGCCCACGGGTTCCTTAGGGCTTTAGAGACATCTTGAGAATCTTCTGCTCCTGAACGGGACAATCCTGAGCGCCGGTCGGCGCGGCTTCGATTTTTTGGACGACATCGTATCCGGCAGTGACCTCCCCGAAAATGGTGTGGTGATTATTGAGCCATGGTGTCGCAACGGTGGTGATGAAGAATTGACTGCCGTTGGTCTTGGGGCCGGCATTGGCCATCGCTAGAATACCCGGTTTATCAAACGTCACCGCTGAGTTGACTTCATCATCAAATGGTTTCCCCCAGAAAGATTCTCCTCCCCTGCCGGTTCCCGTTGGGTCTCCTCCCTGGATCATGAATTCCTTGATCACGCGGTGGAAAATGATTCCGTTGTAGTATCCTTTTTCGGCAAGCCGGATCATGTTCTCGCACGCTTTCGGAGCGATGTCCGGTTTCAGGGTCACTTCAATGTTTCCTTGATTGGTTTCAATCACTAAAACAGGATTGGAGGGCATGACAAACTCCTTCTGCGCGTCTTGCGCGAACGTCAAAAGAGAACAAGATAAAAATACCGCCGTTGATAAGAACGTAATGATACCACGATGGATGCGCATTGTCTTTCTCCTTCTATTGTGAGTTTTTAATACTTTACCGAACAACCGTATGAGTCGGTCTCCGGCGTCGTGACTGGACTGCCGGACATCGCTTCATCCAGCGCTTTTTGCACGTAGTTAACCGCGCCGGCGATATCGGCTGGGTCCGTGGAAGGCCTGTCATCAACGGCTCCCTGATAGATCAGGGTCCCCTTGGGATCAATGATGAACAGGTGAGGAGTAGTTTTGGCGCCATACAATTTGCCGACGGCCCCTTCGGGGTCTAACAAGACAGCCGTGGAGGCAACTCCTCTTTCCCCGGCCATTTGGGCCATTTGTTCGGCGGGGTAATTCCCCTGTTTGCCGGGAGCTGAAGAGTTGATTGAGAACCAGACGACTTCTTTAGCCGCATAATCTCTTTGTAACTTCTGCATGTTACCGCTGCTGTACTGTTTTTTGACGAAGGGGCAGTCATAGTTGAACCATTCCAAGACGACATATTTTCCTTTATACTGCGCCAGACTATGGATATGCCCATTCACGTCGGAAGCGGAGAAATCGGGAGCCCGGTCTCCAGCGGCAAGCTGCGCGCAGGCCGCGGTCGTGATATTGATTAATAATGCCGTTATTAAGGATGTGATTCCTTTCTGTCGTTTCATTGCAGATCCCTTTCTATTCTTTTATGATAACTTCCGGCAGGAGTATCGGAATTTTCTCCCCACCGCTGGAAACTATCAGAAGCCCTTTGAGATATGGTTTTGCCGCAATTCCGGCTCGCGCCACAGTCAGATGATAACCTTCTTTTATTCTATCAAATTGCTGCGCGGCGGAGTAGTCAATCATGCCGTTCTCTTCAGGGAAGAAAGCCATGCCCTGAATTGGAGGCTCCGCCATTTCCCACGCCGGGACTATTTTCAATTGGACACTCTGTGTCTGTGCGGCAGCGCTGAAGGTCCAATCCCGCGCCGTCTGCGGCAAGAGCGCGCGGGTTTTAGCGAAATAGCCGTTCCATCGCGGGTCGGCTTGCGCCGGCTGAGCGCCGACAGGAAGCGTCATGTTGAGATTTTTTTCAAATGGAACGCAAACATCCCGGCAAACCAACCACCGGACCTCTGTTTTGAGGGTCATCTCTTCTCCTGCCCGCAAGGAGGTATCAACTTGGACCTCGGTTAAGAGCCAGACTTCATTTTCATAACCGAAATTAACGACAATACCCGATTCTATCCGTTCAGGGAGAGGCCAAAGCAATTCCCCCGCCCGGCAGCCCTGCGGTAATTCCCAGGTGACGACCGCCGGCAGCCCGGAGTCACCGGGGTTTTTCCAGTAAGTATGCCATCCTTCTTCCATCGTCAGCCGAACCGCTACCCAAAAACTTTTTCCCGGTTCCACGGTTTTGACCTCAGATATCAGTTCAGCCCTGGTCGGTTCCGTTTCAAGAGTACTGCCAAAAACTTCGTTATTAAAACAGAGAATAAGGATGATCCCAAAAAAAATTTTATGGAAATTTTTCATGCGATGCCCGCTAAATTTGAACCCCGCTGAAAGCTCGGAAGGCGGAGCCAATGAGGAAAGTGATGAACGCCACGCCAAAACTAAACAGTATCATCTCTCCCAATTGACGTTTGAAATCCCGTTCAAATAGGACCGAAGTGTAGTAGGAAGTGAAACCGATCACCAAAAAAGCGATGGCAGACATAGTCCCCAGCGCTCCCCATAGATTCTGGATTGTCAGAAACGGCAGGACCATAAGAAGGACTACTGTAATATAAGAGAAACCGGTGTAGAGGGCCGCTTTTCTCGGTTCTTTTCCTTTTTCATGCCGCGCTTGCAGAAAAGCGGACGAGGCCATCGAGAGACTGGCGGCAATGCCGGTAATCAGTCCGGCCAAGGCGGCAAGCCGGGTATTCAGTAAAGCGAAACTAAACCCCACTAGCGCCCCTGTCAGTTCAATCAGACCATCGTTAAGCCCCAGAATAATACTGCCGATAAACTCAACCCTCTCCTCCTTCACTTGGTTAATCATTTCCCGTTCATGCCAGCGCTCGTGTTCAATGATCGCCTGGATTCGGGCGCGGGTCGGCTCCTCGGCGGTGGCCAGAAATTCGGTATAGTTTCTGATCGCCTTCTTTTCGTTTCCCTCGATGAATTTCGCGGTGAACGTTAAACCCAGGAGACGCCGCATGATCTTCAGGAAGAAAATTCTGATCGGGCTGACGGTGAATTTTTTCTTGGAGGAAAATTGCAGCCAAAAGCGGTAATCATCCAGCTCATGCTGGATTAACTGTTCCAGGATTTTTCTGAACTCAGGAACCGACTCAACTTTAGCCAATTCTTGGTAGGTAATATAGTCTAGATATTCGCTGTAGGCAAAATCATCAGCCGTCATATCCTTATCATATCAGAGGAAGCTCCGATTGTCCCATCAAGTATTTGTCCATATAATGCGCAACTCTGCGCCCTTCGCTGATCGCCCAGACAACTAAAGACTGGCCTCGGTGCAAATCGCCCGCCGCGAAAACATTCTCTAGCCCCGTCTGGTAACGTTCGTTCGTCGCCAAGCGCCCTTGCGCGTCTAGCCGGAGTTCTAATTCTTTGATCAGACCGTTCGGTTCTCCTGAAACAAATCCCAGGGCTAACAGCACGAGGTCCGACTTCAACTCAAAACCACTCTCAGGGATTTCACACATGACCGGCCGGTTCTTGGGATCCGGCTGGCTCCATTCAAGACGAACACAAGAAAGCCCCGCCACCCGTTCCTCTTTTCCCAGAAACCGTTTAGTCTGAATCGCCCAATGCCTTTCTCCCCCTTCCTCGTGACTGCTTGAGGTTTTTAGAAGGTTGGGATATTCGGGCCAGTGGTCGCTTGGGCCGCGAGTCTTGGGAGGGCGGGGTAAAAGTTCAATCTGCACGACACGCGCGGCCCCCTGCCGGTGCGCGGTCCCGACACAGTCGGCGCCGGTGTCTCCGCCGCCGATCACGATTACTTGTTTCCCGCGAGCGTCAATCAAATCATCCATTGGAATCCGCTCACCGGCGACCCGCCGGTTCGACTGGCCAAGATACTCCATGGCGAAGTGGATTCCCTTCAGCGACCTCCCTTCGACAGGAAGATCCCTTGGAGTCCGAAATCCCCCCGTCAGGCAGACGGCGTTAAACTCCTTGAGAAGACGTTTCGCGGGATAGTGGAGCCCTACCAGCTTTGTCCTTTGGGCTCCATCCTGAGCAAAGCCACGGGCAGAGCCCGTGGCTTGAGTCGAAGGATCGACACCCACGTTGATGTTGGTGCGAAATTCGATTCCTTCCGCTTTTAAAACATCCAGCCGCCGGTCAATCACTCTTTTTTCCAGTTTGAAATCAGGAATTCCATAACGGAGAATCCCGCCCGGATGAGGATCCCGTTCAAAGACAACCACCCGGTGCCCCGCCTTATTGAGTTGATCGGCACAAGCGAGCCCCGACGGCCCGGAACCGATCACGGCGATGGATTTGCCGGTCCGTTTCAGAGAGGGACGCGGCCTGACAAAACCGGCTCTGAACGCGTGTTCAATGACCGCCAACTCGTTTTCTCTGATGGTGATCGGATCGTAGTAAATCCCCAATACGCAGGCCGATTCGCAGAGAGCCGGGCAGAGCCGGCCGGTAAACTCGGGAAAGTTATGGGTCTCCTGAAGCGTCAGAAACGCCCTCTCCCATTCTCCTTCTCTTAAATAACGATTAATCTCCGGCATGTAGTTCCCCAGCGGGCATTTCCAATGGCAGAATGGCACCCCGCAGCGGACACAGCGGGACGCCTGTCCTTCGGTGATATCCTCTTGGCGCGGGACAACCACTTCTTGGTAATCTCTAACCCGTTCGCTGACCGCGCGATAACCGGATGATTTTCGCTCAACTGTGGTGAATGTGGGGAGTTCTTCCATCGTCCGCCTCCATGGCTTTGTTAGATTAGGATACCGCTTTAAGGAGGGGGTGTTTTATGACGTAGATTAGGAAAGGAATCTAAATTCGGCTCTAACGATAGACATCCTTACGGGGGCCGATCTTCAGGATGACGATTTTCTTTTCCTTTGATAAGACATCGTAGAGAATCCGATAGGTCCCTACCCTAATCCTGAAGCAGTCTAACTTTCCCAGGAGTTTTTTAGAACCGGCAGGATGAGGATCTTGTCTTAATTTTTCAATGGCTTCCTGAAGACGGTCTTGAATTGCGGCAGAAGTTGAGAGTAATTCCTTCTCAACACGATGAGGTAAATAAAGAGACCACATATTTATAGCTTGCGCGTTTTCCCTTTGCGGTACTCCTCCCTGGCTTCCGCGACTTCCTGAGCAAGACACTCATCCTTTTCATCCAGGCGGTCTTCTAATTCACTCATGATCTCTTCGTACATTTCAATTGGCAGGAAGGCCGCCACCGCCTGGCCGCTCTTGGTCACCAGGCAATACCGCCCCTCTTTGCGTAAGCTTTCCAATACTTCCGCAAAACGATTTCTGATCTCGCTAGTAGGCATTACTTTAGGGCTCATTTTAGGTTCACCTCTAATACAGAATATAGCACATAATTCTGGTTTGTCAAGTGGAATAACAACCCATTAAAGCTTCAAAAAATTCCGCAGTAAATCTTTCCCGGCCTGCGTCAAAATGGATTCCGGATGGAATTGAACACCGACCGTCGGGTGCTGTTTGTGCGCCAGTCCCATGATTTCTTTCTGGTCGGTTTCGGCGGTGATGGAAAGACAATCCGGCAGGGTTTCTCGCTCCACGATGAGCGAATGATACCGCGTCGCTTCAAAAGGATTTGGGAGTCCCTGAAAAACCCCCTTGCCGTCGTGATGAATTTGTGAAGTTTTGCCGTGCATCAATCGAGCGGCGCGGACGACCCGCCCACCGAAGACTTCACCGATACACTGATGCCCCAGGCAAACCCCGAGGATTGGAATTTTTCCGCTGAATTGCTGAATCACCTCTTTAGAGATTCCGGCGTCTTTGGGAGAACCGGGCCCAGGTGAAATGACAATATGGTTCGGGTTGAGGATTTTAATCTCCTCCGTAGTCATCTGGTTATTTCGCACGACTTGGATATCCTCACCCAATTCACCGAGGTACTGAACGAGGTTGTAGGTGAACGAATCGTAGTTATCAATCATTAGGATCATGGTTTTTCTCGCATTGTCATTTGTAGGGGCAACCCCCTGTGGTTGCCCGTAGGGGCGGGTTTCAAACCCGCCCCTACATGGATTCACAAATTTACCGCCATTTCAACCGCCTTCATCATCCCCTTGGCCTTGTTGATCGTCTCCTGGTATTCCTTCGCCGGATC
>JACOVV010000112.1 GCA_016177145.1 Candidatus Omnitrophota bacterium
ACGCAATAATCAGAATAAACGACGTTACCACTGAGAGTGTCGTGGCTTTTCCGACTCCCTCGGCTCCGCCTTCGGTCCTGAACCCTTCATAGCAGGCGATGATGCAAATGACCACGCCAAACACGATGGATTTTGCCAGTCCCGTGAAAAGGTCCTTGAACATCAGCGGATCATACGTCATTTTCAGATAAATGCCCGATCCGATCCCCAGCTTGTAAACACCCACCAGATATCCTCCGATGATGCCGATAAAATCGGCGTAAATGGTCAGAATGGGAAGCATGGTGACCAAAGCCGCAAACCGGGGCACGGACAGATAACGAACAGGATCCGTTGCCAAAGTTTCCAAAGCGTCGACTTGTTCCGTCACTTTCATCGTCCCCAGTTCCGCGGTAATCGCCGCGCCGACCCTTCCCGCGACAATTAACGCGGTCAGCACCGGCCCCAACTCACGCATCATCGAGAGAGAAACCAAACTGGCAATGTAGAGCTGCGCGGAAATCTTCTGCATCTGATAAGCGCTCTGGAGGGCTAAAACAATACCGGTGAACAAAGAAATCAGCGTCACGATGGGCAGACTGCTGACACCGATCTTTTTCATCTGATCGAACGTGTTGAAACGGTCAAAGGGGCCCGCAACGGTGAAATGGACCGTGCGGATTAATAAAAACCATACACACCCCATGTAGCGAGCGCCGTTCAAAAACCGTTCTCCCAGCCTGGCCATCCAAATAGAGAAAGACATTTTTAAAATTTCACTCTGTTTTCCAGTCCCAGAAATTCCTCATGTCCTTTGACCTGCATCTTGACTCGTTTATTCTTTTGGAACCTGTACTCCAGCTCAAATTCATTGAGCCGTCCATCGTTGGCTTTCGCCATTTGCACTTCATCATTCATGAAACTCCGGAAACTCACTTTCACGTCTTGGCTCAGGTTTCTGACCACCCTCACTTCTCCCTCTCCGTCCGCCTCATCCATTGTTTGGATGTCCCATCCCTTCCACCGCATCATCTTCGTATCGGAGTAAAATTTGATCTTTTCCAATGGATTCGCTTTCCCCAAATCACGCAGATCGATATCTCCCTTTGCCAGCAAAACACCCTGATCGCCGCTGACACGCGCTTCGGTCACGCTTAACAGCGGCAAAATTCCTTTGACTCGGAAGAATAAGGAAGAGAAAAAAATTGGGGTTTTCTTCCCTAGCTGGCCGTTAGCCAGTTCAAGCACTCCCTCAGCCGCCAACCCCGACAGGGGCCCCGTCAACTGCCACGCCCCCTTCGCGGTTCCGGTTAACGCCCCGGATTTCGCCAGATGCGCGATAAAGAACACGCCGGCCGCCGGCCCCTCCTTCAATCGAACCTTAAGCGAAATATTGTAGGGAGCATTCAATTCGATATTTCCCTCCGCTTGATAGGATTCCCCCACTTCGCAAGCCGACAGGAAGAATTTCCCTTCCTTAAATTCATATTCCCCTCGAAACAGAGGAGCTGGAACATAATTGACTAAAAAATGCTCCGCTTGGAACGTTCCTTTTAAAGGACTGTCCATTCCCTGAAAACGGACTGAAGCGACAACCGGAATTCCCATCCATAGCCCATGATCAACGCTCAGTTCCCCCGAGTAGGGTGGTTCCAACCCCATCTTAAAAACCACTTGATCCAGCCGCAGGACCAGTTTTCCATCAACTAACTCAAATCCCCCTTCGAACGGCGCATCGACCGCCGCGTCTTCCATTTCACCCGGACTTGAAACGGCCACAGACAGACCGCCGGCGCTGGGCGCTCCGCTCCAGGCAATCGCCGCTCCAGTGATTCCTAAAAATACCAGTGTCCAGAAGCCGGCGCGGTTACGAAAACGGATTCCTCCCATTTAAACCTCGAAGATTAAATCGTCATCCTTACAAATGACTTTCACGCAGGTTCCTTTTGGAATCTTCCCGCCGATGATTTCTTCAGCGACACGGTCCTCGATATATCTCTGCAGGGTCCTCTTAATGGGACGAGCGCCGTAGGTCTCATCAAACCCCTTGCTGATGAGGAAATCCTTGGCCTTTTGCGCCAATTCAATCTCGACGTTCTGGTCCTTGAGCCGTTTTTTCAGATAGGATAATTCGATTTCCAGGATTTTGTAGAGATCCTCACGCGTCAACGATCGAAAAACGATAGTCTCATCGATCCGATTCAGGAACTCGGGTTTAAAAGTGCGCCGGACCTCATCCATGAGTTGATTCTTCATCTGCTCGTAATTGTATTCCTTGCTCTGAGAAGTAAACCCCAGGGAGCCGTGTTTTTTCAACAATTCCGCTCCAACGTTGGAAGTCATGATCAAAACCGTGTTTCGAAAATCCACTTTCCTGCCGAGACTGTCGGTGAGCCGTCCCTCTTCCAGGACCTGGAGGAGGATATTGAAAACATCCGGATGCGCTTTCTCAATCTCGTCGAGCAGGACCACGGAATAAGGCTTCCTTCGCACTCTTTCGGTGAGCTGGCCCCCTTCCTCATAACCCACATAACCTGGCGGAGCCCCCACCAGACGGGAAACATTGAATTTCTCCATGTATTCCGACATATCCACCTGGATCATGGCCTCCTCGCTGCCGAACATAAACTCGGCAAGGGCCTTCGCTAAAAGCGTCTTCCCGACGCCGGTGGGCCCCAG
>JACOVV010000116.1 GCA_016177145.1 Candidatus Omnitrophota bacterium
CGGTAGGGGCTGTAGTACTCGCCTGGTCCGTACGTATTGAACAAACGAACGCGCACCGATTCGGTGCCAAACTGCGCCGCTGAGTTTATTACTTGTAGTTCACCCGCCCATTTGCTGATAGCGTAGTCATTGAGCTGGCGAATTTCATTGTTATCCATTACTTCTTCTTTCATGACATCGTCCCAGTCACCATAGACCTCAGAGGAGCTGAAGAAGATCAACCGAAACCGGTGCCGCTCCTGTAACCGAAGGATATTCTTAGTCCCAACCGTATTGGTCCGCCATAATGTCTCGTAATAATCTTCGCCGTTCCATCGTCCAAATTCGGCGGCTAGATGATAGACATAGTCAAATGACCGTTCGGCAAATAACCGTTCCAGTTCTCGTAAATTGGCCACGTCACAGCGGTAATACTGGCTGTCATGGTGATGGGGAAGATCACAGAGAAAAACAGCATGCCCGCGCCGCCGCAGTTCATTGACCAACACCTGGCCTACCGTCCCTAGACCACCGGTTACCAGGATGTTCATTGTCCCTCTCTCGCCGAGAAATCACCCATTCGGAGAATCGCATCTATCATGGTAATGTTGGGATCCACTTCAAGCTCTGTATGGCGTTTTATCTCACTCATGCGATATTGACGTAAAAGAACTTGGTACCCGCGTTTGAGGAATTCTTCAGGACTCCACTCGCTCTTATGCGTTTGGTAGACATCTCCGCCGCAGCCCCAAATATCAATATTTTGAGGCACATACCCCTTGGGGGTTTCGACAATGACCGCAACTTTGGCAATTCCCTCGGCTGCCTTGAGGAGTTTTAGCGCGTCTTCTTTTTCGAGGTGTTCGACAATGTCAAGAAGCAGCACTAGATCAAATGATTTGGGTAGAAACAAGCTCGGCAAATCTCGTATATCTGCGTTGACTACCGCGTAGGAGACATCTGTTTCGATCCGTTCCAGAAACGGACGGTAAATGTCTACCCCGACTCGAACCTCAGCTTCTATATATTGCGACTTTAACGACAGCCCGCAACCGACGTCGAGAACCGTCTTGATCTTTTCGGCAGGATACATTCCCTCTCTCTCGAAAATTTTTTGAACACTATTCAAAACCCAGTCTTCCCTCGGCACGCTGGTCCTCCTTAGATCAATTGTTTTAGCAAGATTAACTACCTCTGGCGCGGCGCAAGTGAGTGATTCATCAGAAAACATTCGGCAATCCGCTGAGCTGACCGCCCATCCCACATCTCAGGTAATTGCCGCTGTTCCGTGGACCAATCCGCCCCGACAATGACCTCAAGTAATTTTTGGGGAACATTGCCTATTAAACGATTGGTCCCCTTCTCAACGGTACTAGGCCGCTCCGTTGTATCTCTAAGCGTAAAACACCGCACACCCAGAGCTGTTGTTTCTTCCTGGATCCCTCCGGAATCCGTAAAAACCACCCTTGCATTCCGTAATAAAGCAATCATGTCGAGATACCCCATGGGTTCAATGAGGCGCAAAGCAGGGTGATTGACTTTGTAGCCGCATTCCTGGAGCCGTTTAATCGTTCTCGGGTGGGCAGGAAAGATCAGGGGCATCTTCTCTGCTATTGTTTCGAATGCCCGCATCCACTCGCACAAACGTTCCGGCGTATCCGTATTTGAAGGACGATGCAGTGTCACAACTCCGTAGTCTCCGGCCGATAACCTTAACCGATTAAGCACATCTGCTTTATCGGTTAATGGAAGAAAACGAAAGAGCGTGTCAATCATTACGTTACCAACGAAACATATCCGTTTCGCTTCAACTCCCTCCCGTAAGAGATTGACAACGCCCGCCGCTTCTGACACGAACAGCAGGTCGGAAAGCCGATCGGTGATAATGCGATTGATTTCTTCGGGCATTGACCAATCGAAACTTCTCAGTCCAGCCTCAACGTGAGCTAATCTCAATCCAATGCGTTTGGCAGCGATAGCAGCAGCCATCGTTGCATCCACATCCCCTACGACAATGACCCAATCGGGCATTTCTTTATGAAGAATTGGCTCAATTAAAGCAACCATTCGCCCCATTCGCTCACTATCAGGAGTCTGCTGGAGATCCAGGTGGTAGTTGGGCTCTGACAGGCCTAGTTCCCGAAAGAACACCTGACTCATCTGGTAATCATAGTGCTGGCCTGCATGGACGATACGATGCTCAAATCCACCTTTTCCCTCGAAAGCTGTCTGTAACGCAGCCAGCTTCACGAAATTAGGGCGAGCGCCAACGATGCTTAGGAGCCGTAACATCAGTGTGTTAAAATATATCACGGTAGACCGCCGGCTTCAATTTAAAAATCTCACGGATGTCAAACTCGGCCAAGACCGATTGTTGTCAGTTATCGAGCAGGAGTTTGTTACCTTCAAGATGTATCTTGGGGGATTTGGCTTTCCGCAATCACTTCATAGACAGAACCTTTAGGCGAGAGGATACTTTTATATAAACTAACATGCTCCGGGAAAATCTCTTCTGATGAAGAAAAATCAACCTGCTCCATGCAGGTGACAAGTTTCTGAAGGTTCCGGGGGCTCCGAACCCTCCCTAGGGTCAAGTGCGGGGAAAACAGACGATTTTCTCCTTTGATCCCTGTCTGAGCAATCTCAGATTCAATTTTTTCGGTTAAAACCTCTAACATCTCCACTCCGCGGTCAATGCCGACCCATAGAACTCTTGGGCGCCGCAAATCCGGGAAGCTCCCCAGTCCCGACAGGTGAAAGGAAAAACGTCGTTGCTTCTGGGAAATTTTCTCTAAAATCCTCTTGACGTGATTTACTTGCTCCTCCGTGATTTGGCCCAGGAATTTTAGCGTCAAATGAAAGTTTTCTTTCTTTACCCACTTTACATCGGCTCCGGTCTTTTCTAGGGTTGAAACCAACAGGGATAACTCGTTTTTAACCTTATCGGGGATGTCCAACGCAATAAACGAACGGATAGTCAACTTATGGTTCCTCATCCCTGTTTCTTCTTTGGATTCCGCACGCACAGAGCCCTCTTTTTGAGTTCTTGATGAACTCAATGATCTCTAGAACCTCCGAAGAATTTGCCCGGCCTTGGAGGGTTTCGAGCCCCTGCGCCACGTTCTTCCCGTCAAGGTAAAGGAGTTTATAGGCCTGCTTGATCTGTCTTTCCTGTTCCAAACCATAACCGGCTCTTTTCAAGCCAACCGCATTGATGGAATAGACCCTATTGGTCCCGCTGGCGGTCATGAACGGCGGAACATCCTTGCCAATCCTGGACCCGCCGCTGATCATCGTCAGCCGGCCAATCTTCACGAATTGATGGATGACCACATTCCCGGAAATAAAAGCCCCGTCTCCGATCGTCACGTACCCCGCCAAAAGAACCCCATTGGCTAAAACAACCTTATTGCCGATTTGGCAGTCGTGGGCCACATGGGAATGCGCCATGAGAAAATTGCCGTCGCCAATGACGGTCGCAGACCCTTCTTTGGAACCGCGGTGGATGGTGACGTACTCACGAATTAGATTATTTTTTCCAATGCGAACCGCGCTCTGAGTTTCCTTCGTAAAACTCCAATCCTGGGGGATATGCCCAACAACCGCTCCCATATGAATTTCTGTGTTCTCGCCGATTTCAGTAGCACCAGTAATATAAGCATGGGCATAGACTTTTACCCCTTTGGCAAGAATGACGCGGTCATCAATGATCGCGTAGGGGCCAACCTCGACATTATCGGCAATCTTCGCCAATGGACTAATCACTGCGGTTGGGTGAATTTTCATCGGTTTTTAGTATACCAAGTTGCATCCTTTTTCTCTAGCGGCTATACTGTAGCATATGTCGGCATCTTCTTCACAAGTCAAATACCGCCGGGAGCTCATTAGTTTCCTCCAGCAGGAATCTCCACAGGGAATGGATGAGCAAATCATTCAGGAAATGCTCTCGACCGTCGCCCGCCTTCGCGATAAGGATGTGGAGTTAATCGATTTAAAAATTCTTGGAACCGCCTTAAAAGAATTACGTTACGCGTTCTCGGTTTTTAAAAAATACCGAGGTATTCCCAAAGTGGCTGTTTTTGGTTCGGCCCGCCTTCCCCGCCATGACATCCATTACCGGCTCGCTCAGGAGTTTGGAAAACAGATCTCCAAGAAAGGGTGGATGGTGATTACCGGCGGCGCCAACGGAATTATGGAGGCGGCCATGCGGGGGGCTGGCGCCGACAAAAGCTTTGGGCTGAATATTTTGCTTCCCTTTGAACAAGAGGCCAACCCGATCATCCGAGGCAATAAAAAACTGATGAATTTCAAATATTTCTTTAC
>JACOVV010000117.1 GCA_016177145.1 Candidatus Omnitrophota bacterium
CAGCTTCCCGCTTCCGTGACTTTTGTTTCTTTCACGGTTGACCCACAGCGCGACACGCCCGAAGCGCTGGCCGATTACGCGAAGATTTACAAGGCCGATCCAAGCCGCTGGCTCTTTTTAACCGGGGACAAAGAAACATTGACGCGCGTGACTACTAATTTTTATACAAGCGGCATCGAAGATCCCAACCTCCATAGCATCCGGTTCGCGCTGGTGGACCCCTATTCTCAAATCCGCGGCTACTACGACGCCAGCGATCCCCAAGCCCTGCGGCAATTATCCTCTGACGTCGCCGCTTTATTAAAGGAATCTCACCCCTAAAGGATTAATATGCTTCCTTATTCATCGCTGCCGGCCCTGAACGCCGGACTCAATGCCACCACCACCCTCTTGATCCTTCTCGGCTACTGGCTGATCAAACAGAAGGCCTGGACCGGCCACGCCCTCTGCATGATCCTGGCCATGATCACCTCGACTCTGTTTCTGATTTCTTATCTGATTTACCACGCTCACCACGGCTCGACCCCCTTTCCGGGCCAGGGATGGATCCGGCCGGTTTATTTTTCCATCTTGATCACCCATACCATTCTGGCGGTTGTCATTGTTCCAATGGTATTACGAACCTTTTATTTCGCCGTCAGGGGACGCTTTGACCGCCACCTCCGCCTCGCCCGTTGGACGTTCCCGATCTGGCTCTACGTCTCGGTAACGGGGGTGGTGATTTATTGGATGTTGTATCGGTTGCCCCTACTGCAATATTGATGGATGCGGTATAATGAAATGTTACCTATGAAAATAATTATCACCAAGATATTACTACTGGTTTCCCTGGCGACAGCGTCCCCCGCCCTCGCCTGCCCGATGTGCAAGGACGTCATGAAGGCCTTCGGACGTCTGACCGAAGGATGGTTCTGGAGCATCCTTCTGATGCTGGCGATTCCTTTCACGCTCGTCGGCGTTTTCGCAGGGCTACTGGTCCGCTCCTACCGGAAGAGCCGCCGATGACCACCGCCAAAACTAAAAAAAATAACTCTTCGGTATTATGGTGGATCGTCTGGATCCTTCTGACGATTGGCTCCTTCTTTGTTTCAGCCCATTTCTGGACATGGTTCATCGCCGATAAAGTCGGGCCGATCCGCCAGCCGGGAGTCTCCATTCTTTGGGTCACGGCGGTTTTTGGGAGCTGGATGGTTTTGTTGGTCCCCCTTATCGTCGTGATGTACAACAAAGTGGACAAGGCCTACGAAGACGCCCGCATCCGGAGGGAATTGGCTGAGCTTCATAAAACTCAAGAATCGCTAAAATTTCGCAGCGCCCTTGTGGATCCTTCAGAACGCCAACTCAGTAAAGGATTATCGAAGAGATTGAAGGAGATTCCTGAAACGATTAAACGCGGACATCTGGTGACCGTGATCCTGCAAGACGGCAAGAAATACGACAACGTCTTCATCGCCGACCGCTCGGAAATTCTGGGAATCTACGGCCACCATACGCTCCCCTTCCAGACCGATGAAATCGCTGATTTAGAGCCGGCCGATTTGAAGAACCTCCCAGATTTCAAAGAAGAACATTGGTTGAGATTGGATGGAGTTGGAAACAATGACTGATACTTACGCCCAGGAAGCGCTCGCTAAGAAAATCCAGAAAATTCAGGAGGAGCGGGCCAAGAAGCCGCCGCGCAAGAAAATCCCTCCAAAACTCGCCGTGATTAATCAGAGCGGCTGCACCGGCTGTGAGGCATGCATCGTTTTTTGCCCGGTGGATTGTATTGAAATTGTTCCGGGAGCTGAACACGCCCAGTTCCAGCAGGTCGTTGAAGTAGACCTAAACCGCTGTATCGGCTGCGCCCTCTGCTCCAAGCATTGCCCCTGGGACACGATCCCCATGATGCCGACCCAGGAAGCCCTCCAGCGGGCCCCTTCGTTGACCCTCAAAAGCGTCTGCGGGCAGAAAACTATTCAGGAGTTTTCCTAAATCGCTTGATTGACTTGGTCACTTTCGAACGCTTCTAAAATAGCCAATACGGATTCGAGCAAAGTTTGTTCAAACGCTATACCTTTCGGAAGGATTCTTGAAATCTGACCTCCTGTGACCAAGGGAGCCAGATACGGATCACTGGAATTAAGCGAGGTGCGCAGGGAAATGGGACCGCGGTATTCTTCACGACGCAGAGTCTGAACTAACACGACACCGTCCGTGATGGTTCCCTTGCGAATCGGCATCTGAACGTCGGTGACAATGAGCGCAAAAGGACCGTGTTGTTGGATTGCTTGATGCGCCTGTTCTCCATCGGTTGCCACCCAAACATTGAAACGAGAAGAAAGCTGCTCACGAGAGGTTCTTAAAATAACCAGGTCATCGTCTGCGATGAGAATATCCGGTTTTCGGGGATCCATTTGCTCAGGCGCAAGCGCAATGACTGGTTCCGATGTTTCAATGCCGTTTACTTTGAGTTGACTATAGGGCAATGTCACCGTTACAGTCGCCGTTCCATCGGAAGCGTTTTCAATGGCTAACTCTCCTCCCAAAAGCAGAAGAATTTGTCGCGCGAGAGCCAACGGATGCCCATTCTTATCGTCTGCTAGAATAGCGGGCATCTCTTTCCCCGTCGCATCTGGCTGTGGGACCAACGCTTTTTGTTGAAACTGGTAATAATTCGTCCCTACGACCATTTTAAGCATCCCCATATCCTGCTCATCAAACTGAAAACCTATTGACATCTGTGACTCTCGTTGTAATCTGTATTGCAACGCCTTATCCGTATTATCCATTCCCCGCGAAAAAATCAAATAGAACGCATATCTTAGTAAATTGGGAGCCGCCTCGATGGCCCAATCAAATTCTCTTAAATCGGCACGGACCCCTGGCGCTGATTTAAGCACACGATCATCCACAGCAATTTTAAGCGCCCATATTAAAACATCATCCAAATCAACCTTGTCCTGACCGGCTCCATCCCAGATAGTTTCTTCGTTCACGAATATCCGATCCATCTGCCATTCCTGAACAGTTGCTTCTGATTTTACATTGTCGTTCCGGATCAAAGCGGTTTCCGCAAGGAGCTGCTCTAAACGGTCCGACTCCAATTGTTTTTGGGGCACCTGCCGGTCAATTTGATCAAGAGTTTTGCCGATTTCTTTCAA
>JACOVV010000118.1 GCA_016177145.1 Candidatus Omnitrophota bacterium
CGTGATTTCTTCCGCACCGAAAAATTTCAGAGACGGAACTCTTTAAGAGGTAAGCAAATAAAAGTATTCCCTCTTTTTTTCTAATTTGGCACGAAATTTGCATAAATTATGAGTAGGAGAAAGAGCATGAAGATAATGCGATATCAAAGACGGTTTTCTTTTGTTGCTTTGTTGGGGATTCTTTTTGCGCTCTCTTCTTTAGCCAATGGGGCCAACGGGGCCAGCGGGGAACGGGATTTTGAATGGTGGCCGACCGATGCCAAACCGAGGCCGGTCAAGGATGAGGAACGGGGAGGGTACTGGTGGTGGCCTGCTGAGCCGGGGAAGGTCAGACCCTGGGGCAACCGGGGATATGTTTACGTCTATAAGCTTATTTTTGATTACCAGGCGGAGGAATTGCCTGCCCCGCAGCCGCAGGAATTAAGATCATCCTTGCTCATTAAAAAGATCGTCAGAAATGTCAAAATTTATTTTGACTACAACAAGGCGGAATTGCGCGGCGACGCCAGGCAGATTCTTGGAAAAGCGGCAGAGACTTTACAGAAAAATCCAGAGACATCGATCCTGATCACGGGCAATTGCGATCTTCGCGGTTCTGAAGTCTATAACGAAAAATTAGGAAGGAAAAGAGCCGAAGCGGTCAAGGAATGGATGCTGGCGAACGGAGTCGGAGAAGAGCGGATTCGAATCGTGAGCCGAGGGAAACTGGACGCGGTCGCTCCTATCCATGACCTGGTGGGAATGCAGAAGGACCGAAACGCCCAGTTTATGATCGCGGAAGTGGAAGAGGTGATGATTCCTTACGATGCGCCCCCAGAGACGATCCAGGCAAAGAAAATTGAAGAAGGGAAATATCTCCAGGAGAAACAGGAACCGATGGAGTCGGCCGTGAGAGTAGCCGTCAGGGAATACGTCGTTCAAAAAGGGGATACGTTATGGAAAATAGCCCGGGAACAGACCGGCGACGGCCACCGTTGGAAATATCTCTTTGAGTTCAACAAAGACAGGATCAGCGATCCCGCGAAGTTAAAAGCCGGGCAAAAGATCATGATCCCAATCGAGTAAGAAGGAAATTCGAAAAACCATGTCAAGGATCATCGTTGTTTTATTCATTGTGATGGCCGCGTTTTTCGTCTCTTCACTGAGCTGCCGCAAGGAGAGCGAAAGCGCTGCGAAAGGGAAGAAAGTGGAAGCGCAAAACGAGGTGATGGAGTACCGGCTCAGGTCTGAAGACAGGGTGCAACAGACGCAAAGGGCGCTCAAGAAAGCGGGGTTGTACCAGGGGGAGATTGACGGCAGAATGAATCCTCGGACACACTCCGCCGTGATCGCGTTTCAGAAATCAAAAGGGCTTAGTCCCGACGGCATCGTAGGGACAAGAACATGGGAGGAGTTGAAGAAATGTTTAAAAGATTAACGCTTTTTCTTTTGATGTTCAGTTTAGGCGGTTGTGTGACGGCGAACAACAAATCAAATCTTCAAGCGGAGCAATTCCAGCATCAAATTCGTTCCCTGGAGATGGAGCTTGTGAAGAAGAACCAGGAAATCAACCAACTGGAGCAGGAGAACGCTGGTCTGGAAGATGAACTGGACAGGATGAAACAAAAGGAGGTGAGTCAGGCGGAAACAGGGGCATTTCAATCAACAGAGCAAGAAGCAAAAGGAACTGATTTGAAGACGCCAAAAATTTCCGCCAAAGCGCTTCAGAAATGCTTAAAAAACGCCGGGTTCTACAAAGGACCCCTGGACGGGAAAGCCGGCCCCCGGACCCGGGAAGCGATTAAGTCGTTCCAGAAAGCAAATGGACTGAAAGCGGATGGAGTCGTTGGCCGGCAGACATGGTTAAAATTAAGCCGGTATCATCAGGAATAAAATAAAAAAAGGAGAAAACACGATGCGAAAAAATAAAGCAATCGTCATACTGACGCTGTTAGTGATTGTGGGTTTCGCGTTTCAATCATTGTCCGCGGAACAGAAATCTCTGTCAAAGAAACCGATGACGGCAAAAGCGGGAACCGAAACAGCCAAAAGCGGAGTGAACAATATCTTCGCTGGGAAGGTTATTAAAGTGAACGCCAAGGAATCCACTTTGACCGTTTCGTCTAAGACAGAGAAAAATCCTCTAACGGTCGCCTTTGATAGCCAGACCCTTTTCTATAAAGGCGGGAAGGTCGTCACGATCACGGCGTTGAAAAAGGGAGACCCGGTTCGGCTGGATTATGAAGTAAAAGGCGGACGTAATTTGGCCAGAGTCGTTCGAGCGGAGGAGACGAAAAAGAAATAAAATTTATCGTAGAAAAGACGAAGGAATTTTAAGGCGGCTGCGGTATTTGGCGATCGTTCTCCTGGAAATGGAGATCCCTCCTTGACGGAGGGATTCCGCGATCATGTGGTCGGTAAGCGGTTTTTCGTTTTCCTCGTTGGAGAGGAACTGTTGTATCCTGGAGCAAATATTCCGGCTGGAAGCGGGTTCGCCATGGCGCGTTGGGAATTTGCCGCTAAAAAAAGATTTCAGTGAATAAGTCCCTTGAGGTGTAGCGGCATATTTGTTAGAGATAAGCCGGCTGACCGTAGAAAGATGAAGGTGTGTCTTTTCAGCGACTTGATGGAGCGTCAAAGGTTTAAGCAGGGACAAGTCCTTTAAGAGGGCATCTTTTTGGATTTGCACGATAGTTTGAACGACTTTGCGTAGATTTTCTTTTCTTTGTTCCACCGCCCTGACCAGCCAGAGGGCGTTTTTGAGTTGGCCTTGAATAAACTCCCGCGTTTCTTCCGGGAGTTCAGGATCCCCAAGGAATTTTTTATATTCGGGGTTGATTTTAAGAGCGGGTAATTCAGTATCTTTAAAGATAATCTTATAGGTATTCCGATGTATTTCAACGGATATATCAGGTGCGACAGCCATATTTCTTTCTTCTTTGGAAAAAGAAGCGCCCGGTTTCGGATTTAATCGGCCGATTCTTTTTAAGGCCGGTTGAATGGAGATGAGGGGGACTTTAAGTTTTTGAGAAATTTCTTGGTATTTCTTCTGGTAAAGCTCCTTGAAACAATGAGAGACAACCTGATAAGCCAGTGATTCTTCTTCTTCCTGATTTCGTAATTGGATTAAGAGGCACTCTCGCAAATCCCGCGCTCCGACTCCATAGGGCTCAAGGGCTTGAATCACTTCAAGAACTTCCTGGGCTTGGCCAAGAGAAAAATCCTTTTCCTTCAAAAATTCTTCTAAAGGGATACGAAGATATCCATTGCTGTCGAGCTGCTCCACTAATTCTTCAGCGATGAAAAGTTGACCTTCATCCGCCAGATTCATTCGTAATTGATGGAGGAGATGATCCTGGAGCGACGGAGCCGGCGCCGCTATCTGTTCGGCTGGAGGAGTCTCATACTCCTCTCTCGTTCGCTTGACAGCGGTTCGAATTTTATCGATCAGAAGTTTACTCCCATCAGATTGAAGCAGCGGGTTTTCTGATTGCTTCTTCTGGAGATACTCCTTGAAAGCGGCGTGCGGGATCTGGAGCAGAGAAATCGCCTGCCTCAACTGCGGGGTAACGATCAGTTTGTGCGATGGACGAATAGCGAGTCTCATTTGGGTAGTATTATAGCATGCTTGGGTTAGAGGAATTAGAGCCCCAGAAGAATCTTCAGGCGGTCTTCGACTTGAAAGAGGGTTTCTATGGGAACTCGGCCCCATTTCTTCAGACATCGTTCCTTTGAAATAGATCGGATGGCTTCACATAATACTGCACTAGTGGTCTTGAGTCCCCCTTCCGGAGGTTGTAGGGTGACATGAAGAGGAATCCCACGAATAGTTGTCGTGATAGGCAGAACCACCACTAAGCCTGCGGGCCCTTCATTAAACAGATCATCGGAAATCACAAGAACCGGGCGTCTGCCTGCCTGTTCATGGCCTCGGATGGGACTAAGGTCTGCCAGCCAAATTTCACCCCGTAAAATAGAGGTCATGGTTTCTTTTTTTTTCTTAACCCGTCCGATAATGCCTGATCCCACAGTTGCATTTCACGCTGGTATGCTTCCCATTGTTTGGGATCTTTCTTGAGGACTTCATAGGCGGTATTGGCTTGTTCTAATAGGCGCCTGCGCCGGTAATCCTCAATCACCCGATCCAGCATGGTCGGGAGAGAAACCCGGTAGCTTTTCGCAAATCCCATGACAATCTCCTTGGAAGCCGGGTTTATCCGAATGATGTTACTGGCCATGACTTATCCCTCCAATAATAAGTATACAATATTGTATACTTATTTGTCAACTAGCATTTTTACGCTGCCGCACTTTTTCTTTTTCCTTGAGTTCTCCCCGAGATACCTTTTATACTAGTAGGGGCACATTGCAATGTGCCCCTACTATGGTTGATTCTATTATTATTCCAGATTTTCTCCTTCGGTGGTGGAGCTTGCTGATCGTTCCCGCGGCTGCTTTTCTCACGGTGCTCCTTGTGGGCTATCTGGTCCGTGGGATTCTCTTTGGCCGCCTTTCCAAATGGGCGCAGAAAACCACCTGGAAAGGGGACGATATCCTGATTGAGGCGACCCGCGGGCCCTTTCTTTTGTGGGTTTTGATCGTTTCGATCGCCATCGCGGTTCGTATCTCGACTCTGCCGGAACCGCTGGTGGTCCTGTCCCATAAAATTCTTTTAGCCCTCTGGCTGATTTCATTCACGCTGGCCGCCTCGACGCTTGCCGGCCGGTTGATCACTTTATACGGCGATAAGCTCCAGGCGGGCCTCTCCGTCACCAGCTTGACGCAAAACATCACCCGCATCGTCATTTTCAGCATCGGTGTCTTGATCCTTTTGAATAATTTGGGGATTTCGATCACTCCTTTATTAACGGCGCTGGGGGTCAGCTCGCTGGCGGTGGCGTTGGCATTGCAGGACACGTTGACGAATCTTTTCGCGGGGGTCCATATATTAATGGGGAAGGGGATCCGAATCGGAGATTACATTGAGTTGGACAGCGGGATCAAGGGATATGTCACGGATATCACCTGGCGCGCGACGCGGATACGCACACTTCCCAACAGTATTGTCATTATCCCTAACGCCAAGCTCTCCCAGACAGTGGTGACTAATTATTATCTCCCTGATAAAGAGATAGCGGTTTTAGTGGAGGTGGGCGTTCATTATGACAGCGATTTAAAGAAGGTAGAACAGGTGACCTGTGAAGTCGGTAAAGAAGTCATGCGGGAAGTGACTGGAGGGGTCGTTGGGTTTGATCCGTTTATCCGTTTTCATACCTTCGCCGATTCCAGCGTCAATTTCACCGTGATCCTGCGGGGGAAAGAATTTGTGGACCAGTATCTGGTCAAACACGAGTTTATCAAACGTCTGCATGAACGGTTCAAAAAAGAAGGCGTCATCATTCCTTTTCCGATTCGCACAGTGTATTTGGAGCAGAAACCCAGCTCCTAGCCGGTTGTGTTTTTCATGTCATCCTAGCTTCTAGCCAATTTGATTTTTAGGGAGGCAAATAATGTGGACCAAAAAAGATCTCGAAGAATTCGTCAGAAAACAATTCGTGGATACGAAACTCATCGTCGTCTCCAACCGGGAACCGTTTCAACATAATCTTAAAGAAGGAAAGATCGAATGCATCAAACCGGCCGGCGGAGTGGTGACCGCGCTGGATCCGATCATGCGCGCCTGCGGCGGGACGTGGGTAGCGTTCGGTTCCGGCAACGCCGATCACCAAACATCCGACAAACAAGGACGGCTGCAAGTCCCTCCTGAAAACCCGCAGTACACCTTGCGGCGGGTCTGGCTGACAAAAGAGGAAGAAGAAAGGTATTACTACGGTTTCTCCAATGAAGCGCTCTGGCCTTTGTGTCATGTGGTTTATCATCGTCCTGTTTTTAGAACGGATGACTGGGAGGTTTATCAGCGGGTGAACCAGAAATTCGCGGAAGCGGTTCTGGAAGAGATTAAAAATGATAAGGCGATTGTTTTCGTTCAGGACTACCATCTTGCTCTCTTGCCAAAGTTCTTAAAAGAAAGCCGTCCCGATATTCCTCTGATTCAATTTTGGCACATTCCATGGCCCAATTCTGAAATGTTTCGCGTCTGTCCTTACGCCGAAGAACTTCTCAAAGGGTTGCTGGCCAATGACATCCTCGGTTTTCATATCCGCTACCAGTGCAATAATTTTCTGGATACCGTGGATCGAACCTTTGAAGCCAGGGTGGACCGGGAACGGACTTCGGTCCATTTTGGCGGGCATGAGACGTTGGTCCGATCCTTTGGGATCAGTGTGGATTTTGAGGCGCTCTCGACGCTGGCGCAGTCATCCGGGGTTGAACAGAAAATCAAAGAACTGCAGGATGAATATGCTCTGCACGGCAAAAAGGTACTGACCGGCTTAGACCGGCTGGATTACACCAAGGGAATCCCCGAACGCCTGATGGCCTACGGCCGCCTGCTGGAAAAATATCCCGAATACCGGGAGAAAGTCGTTTTCCTGCAAATCGGAGCTTTGAGCCGTGTCCACATACAGGTGTACAAAGATCTCAATGACGAAGTCAATGCCTTGGTGGAGCAGATCAACTGGAAGTATTCCACCGATTCCTGGCAGCCGGTCATTTTGGCGCGCCGTCAGCTCGCTTACCCGGAAATATTGGCTCTTTTCCGTTTGAGTGAAGCGACACTGGTAACGTCGCTTCATGACGGGATGAATCTTGTCGCTAAGGAATTTGTGGCGAGCCGTTTTGACGAAATGGGAAGTTTAATTTTAAGCCGATTCACGGGGGCTTCTAGGGAGCTGGATACGGCGTTATTGGTCAATCCCTTCGATCGTGAGCAGACCGCCGAAGCGATGCATCAGGCGCTGCAGATGCCGGCTGAAGAGCAGAAAAAGAGAATGAACCGGCTCCGCGCCGTCGTTCAGGAAAATAATATTTATAACTGGGCGTGGAAAATTTTGAATGAGCTCCCCAGGATCGCGGTAACGGTTTAAGCGGATGAAGTCCAAGCCGTTTTTCCCGGCCGGTTGGCGGCGGTTACAACGGCAGATCGCGCGGGCCAACGACTCCGTTCTTCTTTTAGACTATGACGGGACGCTGACTCCTATCGTCAGGGACCCATCGGCGGCGCTTCTGTCAAAAGAAATGCGGGGTGCTTTGACGCGGCTGGCCGCTCAAAAAAAAGAAACGTTTGGAATTTTGTCAGGGAGGAAGCTGGATCAGATAC
>JACOVV010000115.1 GCA_016177145.1 Candidatus Omnitrophota bacterium
CGGTAGGGGCGGGTTTCAAACCCGCCCCTACGAAGGTCACATTAGATTAGATGCCTTGTTATTCGGTGAAACGCAATCACGCGTTGTGATTTCCGCCTCAAAAACATTTATGGACGAATTAAATCAATTGGCGAAACGGCTATCGGTTCCTTTGTCGAGAATCGGAATCGTACGCGGAGATGATTTGAAAATCGGCGAATGGATTCGGATGGACGTGGATGAAATTGAGCGTTTCTGGAAGACGGCGATTCCCAACGCAATGAGGTAATCAATGACGGATCACGACAAAAAAGAACACTGCGGCGTTTTCGGCATCTACGGCCACCGGGAGGCGGCGAAGATCACTTATCTGGGGCTCTACGCTTTGCAGCACCGCGGCGAAGAAAGCGCCGGTATCGCTGTCAGTGACGGTAAACAGATCCATCTGCACAAAGGAATGGGGTTGGTAGGGGAGGTTTTTAACGAAGAAAACATGGAGCGGCTTCCGGGAAGAATTGCCATCGGGCATACACGGTATTCAACCACCGGCTCCAGTCTTCCTAAAAACGCTCAGCCGCTCGTTGTGAATTACTCCCGCGGCACCATGGCGCTGGCGCACAACGGGAACCTGGTCAACGTGTCACGGCTTCATGATGAATTGGAGGCGTATGGCTCCATTTTCCAGACGACCACCGATAGTGAAATCGTCCTGCACATGATGGCTCGTCCGCAGTGCACGTCCAGAGAGCAGGCGTTGTCCGAAACGGTCAAACTGCTCGAAGGGGCGTATTCCTTTGTTTTTTTAACCGAGAACCAGTTGATGGGGGTTCGTGATCCGCTCGGGTTCAGGCCCCTCTGCCTGGGAAAACTGAACAAGGCGTATGTTCTGGCTTCTGAAACCTGCGCGCTGGACCTGATCCACGCGAAGTTCATCCGTGAAGTGGAACCGGGAGAAATTATTATTATTGATGAGAAAGGGATTCGCTCGATTTTTCCCATGGGCAAATCCATCCGGCGCGCGTATTGTATCTTTGAACACGTTTATTTCTCGCGGCCTGATTCACGTGTCTTCGGCGAAAATGTGCAGGTTGTCCGCGAAAAATTAGGAAGGCGTTTGGCCATCGAGCATCCGGCCCAGGCGGATCTCGTAATCCCGATCCCCGATTCCGGCAACGCCGCCGCTTTGGGGTACAGCCATCAATCCGAGATTCCTTTCGCTCACGGGTTGATCCGCAATCATTACATCGGCAGGACTTTCATCCAACCCTCTCAGGAAATCCGCGATCTTAACGTGAAGGTGAAATTTAATCCGCTCAAAGACGTGATCAAAGGAAAGCGTCTGGTGGTGGTTGACGATTCCATCGTCCGTGGGACGACCTGCCGCAACCGCGTTCGCAGTTTGAGAGAAGCGGGGGCCAAAGAGATTCATATGAGGATCAGTTGTCCGCCGATCCGTCATCCCTGTTTCTACGGCATTGATTTCCCAACGAGAAGAGAGCTCATCGCTCAGACGCATACTATCGAAGAGATCCGAAAATTCGTTGAAGTGGATACATTAGGATACTTGAGCTTGGAAGGGATGCTCTCCTGCGTGGCCGCGTCGCAGGAATACTGTACTGCCTGTTACAGCGGCGAGTACCGGACCAAGGTTCCGTCCGAAGGAGACAAGTATTCATTAGAGCGGACGCACGGCGAAGGGGGAGTCGCGGAGAAAGCATGAGTCGTTATACTTACAAAAAATCAGGCGTGGATGTCACTGCCTCGGGGCGTTTCATCGCGAAAATCACTTCCGATGTTAAGAGTACCAAAGTTACCGGAGCGCTGGGAGGCATCGGCGGGTTCGGCGCGCTCTTTGACGGGCGGTTCCCGCAGTACCGCTATCCCGTCTTAGTCTCTTCAACCGATGGAGTGGGGACGAAATTAAAGATAGCGCAGAAACTGGATTGTCACGATACCGTCGGGATTGATTTAGTGGCGATGAATGTCAACGACATTCTCTGTGTTGGAGCGAAACCGCTTTTCTTTCTGGACTACATTGCCTGCGGGAAATTACAGGCAAATGTCCTGACGAAGGTCGTTAAAGGGATTGCCGACGGCTGTCGTCAGGCAGGGTGCGCTTTGATCGGCGGCGAGACGGCAGAAATGCCGGGGATGTACGATCCCGATGAATATGATTTAGCCGGCTTTACCGTTGGCGTTGTTGAAAAAGCAAAGTTAATCGACGGCTCGAAAATTCGTCCGGGCGATCGCCTGATTGGTTTGGCCTCTTCCGGTTTGCACAGCAACGGATTTTCTCTCGCCAGGAAAGCATTGGGCGAAAAGCAAACCTATCGGTGGGGGAGAGAACTTCTGAAGCCGACAAAAATTTATGTCAAATCGGTGCTGGCTCTTTTGAATAAAGTCTCGGCGCGTGGCATCGCGCACATCACCGGCGGGAGTTTTCAGGAGAAACTGGGAAGAATTCTTCCAAAAGGGACATCGGCTCATCTTGACAGAGATTCCTGGAAGGTTCCGGAGATTTTTCGAAAAATCCAGGCATCAGGAGTTTCTGAATCCGAAATGTATCGAACCTTTAACATGGGAATCGGCATGATTCTTGTGGTCTCATCTGCGCAGGTTTTGCAGACACGGAGAATTTTGTCTCGCTTTGGAATCGAAAATTGGGGAATAGGTCAGATCGAGAAGGGAAATCGAAGCGTTCATATCATGTAGGGGCAGGCCTTGTGCCTGCCCTCAAAGTAGGGGCGGGTTTAAAACCCGCCCCTACGGAA
>JACOVV010000119.1 GCA_016177145.1 Candidatus Omnitrophota bacterium
ATGCGAAGCGGGCAATTCAGCCGGGTACTGGATTCGGAAGAAATGTGCGTTGCCCGGCAGAAACTCATTCAGTTCTTGGCGCGGGAAAGGCCCCAAGGAAGCGCCCGCAACCGCGTGACGGTTGTTTTCGACGGCCGGGCCGATGTCATCGGGGACTGGCGGGGGACTCCCCATCAGGGAATCCGAATTATTTTTACGGAAGGGGAGTCGGCGGATGACCGGATTCTGAAGTTGATCGAAGGGGAGAAAGAGCCGGGCCAGACCGTGATTGTCACCGATGACAAGGAGCTTTCTTATCGAGCGCGCCAATCCCGGGCGAAAACTTTGCCGGTGAAAGAATTTCTCGAGGAGAGAAAATCAAAAGAAACCCCGTGCTCTGATTTAGATTCAGAGGAAGCGCGAAAAATCACACAAGAACTTACCGAGCGCTGGCTGGGGAAACGAAACGCCTAAGCTTTCGCCGTCGCCGCCGTTTTGATGTTCGCGATCGCCGCCGCGTAATTGGGTTCCTGAGTCACTTCTTTGACAATCTCGATGTAGGAAATTTTCCCGTTCGGACTGATCACGAACACCGCCCGCGCCAAGAGGCCGAGTTCTTTAATCAACAACCCGAATTTATTCCCGAAGTCTCTCTCTTTGTAATCGGAGAGGGTGAGAACGTTCTTGATGCTGAACGCGTCGCAGAACCGTTTCTGCGCGAAAGGGAGGTCCATGCTCAATGTCAGCACTTTGGCGTTGAGGGAAGACGCTTCCTGGTTGAACTTCTTGGTCTGGATCTCGCAGACCGGCGTATCCAGCGATGGGACAGAACTGATGATGACCGTCTGCCCTTTAAAATCGGAAAGTTTCACCGGTTTAAGACCGGCGTCTGTCGCGGTAAAATCAGGAGCGGTATCTCCGACTTTAAGTTCGTTCCCGAGCAAAGTGAGCGGGTTTCCTTTAAAAGTGATCACGTTTTTTCTTTCCATGGTTTTCCTCCTTCTATGAGGTAGAACATAATAACACAAAACAATGTGTCTTGAAAGCTCGGGGTGACTTTTAGTGTTGCTTTCTGGTATAAAGAATGAGGCAAGAGAGGGTGTCATGTCTCAAAAAGAATACATCGGTTTTAATTCCATAACCCAGGTCGGGGAGATATTACGAGAGCGCAATCCCAAAGAGATTTTTCTAATTACGGGAAAATCTTCTTACGATCGATGTGGCGCTAAGAGCATCTTAGAACCAATGCTCTGCTCCTGCCGGACTATTTGTTTTTCGCCGGTTGACGAAACTCCGGGGATAAAAGATATCCAAAGTGGAATTACGATCCTTTCTCAACAAAGCTGTGACCTCGTGATCGCAGTAGGGGGAGGAAGTATTATGGATGTGGCGAAGTCAATCAACATCCTTTCATTGAATCCCGGAAGTATTGAAGAATATCTCATTAAAAAGAAAAAAATGATCTGTAGAGGGAGACCGCTTGTTGCTATTCCTACCACTGCCGGGACAGGGAGCGAATCCACACGGTTTGCGGTTGTGTATGTCAAAAAGACGAAATATTCCCTGGATCATGATTTGATGCTCCCGGATTACGCGATTGTAGACCCACAGCTGACAATGACGGTTCCTCGATACATAACGGCATCTACTGGAATGGATGCTTTGACCCAAGCCATTGAGTCTTATTGGAGTATTCATGCCAATGAGACCTCTAAATCGTACGCTAAGGAAGCGATAGAACTGAGTATGAAAGTTCTCCCCGATGTTTGCAATAATCCGTCTGCTGAATCCAGAGAGGCCATGATGAAGGCAGCGCATTTGGCCGGCAAAGCGATCAATCTGTCAAAGACCACCGCCTGCCACGCTCTCTCCTATCCGATGACTTCTTATTTCGGCGTTGCTCATGGCCACGCCGTCGCTTTAACCCTGGGAGAGATGATGGGGTATAACGATGGAGTCCGTGAAGAGGATGTCCTGGATGTCAGGGGCAAGAACTATGTTCAGCGTACCATGAAAGAGGTATTTTCTCTTTTGGGCGCGGGGAATTCCGGGGAGGCGGCCCGTAAAATAAACCACCTTATGTCCGCAGTAGGATTACAAACAAAGCTGAGTCAACTGGGGATAAAAACCGGCGAACAGCTTGAGACGATAGTGAAGAGCGGTTTTGATTCGGAAAGAATCAATAACAACCCCCGCGCGCTTACGGAACAAGCCGTAAGAGGAATACTAAAGAAAATAGCCTAATTTTTTAGAATTCCAAGGATGTGTTCTGTTCCTATCTCCGACGATTTGCCCCAATTAAAAACGTACCGATTGCGGTAATCGATGATCTTTTGCCGGTAGGCAAGCCGGTTTTTAATCATTTCTCCAATCACGCGATCGATCTGCGCAAGGTTTTCTGTATCAAGGGATTCTCCCAGGTGGTTCCTGGAGTGCACCTCTAACGGTTCTATTGAGAGATTGAGATAGTCTGGATTGTGGATTTTCCTTGGGGTGTTGATGAACAAAACAGGGTTTTCGGTAGCGAAAGCGTATTCCAGAGAAACACCGGACCAATCTGTGATGAGAGCGGCCGCTTCATGGAAGGAATGTTCCGAAACCAAATCGAGTTCGAACCGGACGTTTTGCTCCGCAGCGAACAGGGTTATCAGTTTTTCGAGCGCTCCAGAAGAACGCTTAACGAATTCAGGATGCGGCCGGATGACGATTCGATAGCCGGCGCGCGTCAACACGGGGATTAATTGTTGAATACAACTTTCCAGGATGTTACCTTTCCCCCAACCGGGAGCGACTAAAATAAGGGAGCGCTCTTTTGAAAGGTATCCACGATTTTCTTTTAGATATCTTTGATGGTCTTGATGCAGTTTTTCCAACAGTGGATAACCTGCCGGGATGAGTTTCTTCGCGGGGAGATGGTAGAGTTCCTCTGTTTTCCTGATTTCCCCGACCTGGTGCGGCCCTGCGCAAAAAATCGTGTCGTAAAAATCAAAGGCCCCTTTGTGATAAAGCATATGGGTGCTGACCAGGGCGTGAAAAACGTAAACGTAGTGAGTGTTGTTAATAGATTTCCGGATGTGGAATTGGTTGAGACCGGTCATCGTCATGACCACGATTTTTGCGTCCATCAGTAAAAAAATCAGAGGGAGGAGGCGGTGAAAATAGAAAACTTTCATGCGATGATTAGAAATTTTGAAAACCGGATCGTCCGGCATGGAAGTAATGTAGCAAACTTCACCATCCGGTTGATTGAGAATCCGGGTGATCAGCCCTTCATAATACCGGAAGTAAATGGGGCTCTCGGCGTAGAAGACCAACGCCCTCGCTACCTTATTGTTTTTTTTGAAGAAATGATAAAAGGAGGCAAGCTCTTTCAAAAAATAAAGCAAATTCTTCATGGAATGACCAAAGGCATTATACCACGATACCCGCCGGAAAAGAATTTTTGGTTTTTTGCCGAAGGGGCTAGTATAATGAAAAAATCATGAAGCGGGCGCCGGTGATTCATCCCTTCCTCATAACGCTTTACCACATACTTTTTCTCTACGCCGAAAATATGGCAAGTGTTTCCTTCCTGGGCGAAGTAGCGATCCCTGCGCTGGCGGCATTAGCGGCAACCTTGCTTTTGTATATCGTGTTGAAGTTATGGGCCCGGAGTCCTGAAAAAGCGGGAGTGATTGCTTCTTTCCTGATCGTCTTATTCTTCTGGACGGGGCGTATTTATGAGGTCGTCCACGGATGGCAAATCGGGGATTTCGTGATTGGGAGATACCGGTGGCTGTTCCTTCTGTGGGGGGTTGCTCTTGCGGGAGTTGTTTATGGGACGGTCAAAACGCGCAAAAAATTCAATACCCTCACTCGTTTCCTTAATTTAGCCGCGATCATGGTCATCGGCATTTCTCTGGGATCGATGACTAAACGATATGTGGATACAAAAGCGGTCTTTCAGGCGGCGCAGGATCTTCAAGCCGCTCGGGGGACGGCCGTGAAAGCGGGAGGCACGCAGTTATTGCGGGATATCTACTACATCATCCCGGATGGATACGCCAGTAACCACGTCCTGGAAAAGTATATGAATTATTCCAACAAAGACTTTACAGAATATCTGACACGAAAAGGGTTTTACGTCGCTGCCGATAGTCACAGTAATTATGAACGCACCATTTCTTCCGTGGCTTCGTCGTTGAATATGGAATACATCAATTATTTAGCCGAAGACCCCCGGGTGCGGGCTTACCCTCAGCTGTACGATTCTCCTGTATTTTATGAGCTGATCGCGAACAGCAAGGTCTTTCGTTTTCTCAAAGCTCAAGGGTACACGTTCATCAACTTTGGGTCTAGTTATCTCCCCCCAACCATGTACAACCGCCATGCCGATCTCAATCTTCTTGGAGGAAAATGGAGCCAGTATCAGATGATTTTGTTGAAAACAACCCTGTTGGCCCCGTTATTTATTTCGGTTCTTAGGAACGATCACCGGGAGCGGTTATTATGGATCTTTGATCATTTAGAAAAAATGAAGACGATCCAGAACGTCCCAGGGCCTAAATTTGTCTTCGTGCACATGAATATTCCGCATCCCCCCTTCGTGTTCGATTCAGAGGGGAGAGAAATAAAATGGCAGGAATTCGCCGTGGAAGGGTCGTTATGGAGTAGAAAAGATCTGTATGTCGAACAGTTAATTTATCTGAATAAAAGGATGAAGGGCATGATAGACGGCATCCTTGCCATGTCCAAAATGGAGCCCATTATTATCATCCAGGGAGATCACGGGGTGTGGCTATATGAATATCTAAAGAAGAGGAAGGGCCTGATCCCGCGCAACACATGGCCATGGTTTGTTGCCGATCGATCCGATCATTTCTTCAAAGGGAGATATGGAATTTTAAATGCGTACTATTTACCGGGAGGAGGGAAAGACTTTTTGTACCCCTCGATAACACCCGTCAACACCTTCAGGGGGATATTAAAACATTATTTTAACGCGGATTACGAGATTCTACCCGATAGGAGTTATTTCTCTGAGACCGGGACAATGGCGGACTTAAGCGAAGTCACCAATGAAGTAACCCGTTAATTTTTTCTGTCGCAGGAAATTTTCTTCCGGATCCACCCGGCCGCCCTGCCAAACGTTTGCCGGAAAAAAATGACGGTAGCCGCAATAACGGCCATGACCGCCTGCCACACCATCGTTCCGGTTCCTGGATCTATGTATGCTAGGAACGCCATATTTATCATAGGATAAGCACCTCGGCCATTCATTATAAGGAAGCCGTAGTATAGAAGTCAAATATTTCTATATGCTATAATTAAACTAAGATTAAGGAACGCGGCAAATTGGAAAAAGCTTGTTCATCGAACCCAATGTTACCTAAAACTAAAGTGGATGAACGGTACACATCCTTCCTCTTGTTCTCCTGTCAGCAGCAGTGGAAGCGGATCGGGTTAAAGCGGCGCGCAGGCGTTTGCGTCCCTCTTTTTTCACTCTATTCCAGAAATAGCATCGGTATCGGGGATCTTCTAGATATAAAACTTCTTGCCGATTGGTGCGATAAAACCGGCATGAGCATGGTCCAATTATTGCCGATGAATGATGTCGGCTTTGATTTCCGGCCGTATGACGCGCAAAGCACTTTTGCTTTGGACCCGATGTATTTAACGCTGGGGGACTTGGCTGGGATAGCCACAAAGACGTTCCGCAGAGAAATCGAAACGTTACGGAGTAAATTCCCTCAAGGCGGATCCAGAATGAATTACGGCGTCAAGAGAGCGAAGCTGGATTTACTCTGGAGGATTTTTCGGAGTTCTCACCGGAAAGTACCGCTTGCTTTCGAACAGTTTATCGAATCAAACCAATTCTGGCTCCGCGACTACGCTCTTTTTAAGGTGATCAAAGAAAATCACGCTTGGAAGAGCTGGGAAGAGTGGGAACAGCCTCTCAAACGGAGAGAAGAAAATGCCATGCAGTCCGTGGAATGGGTAAGCCAGGAAAGAATTCAATTCCATCAATGGCTCCAGTGGCAATTATTCGAACAATTCAAAACGGTCAAGGAATATGCGGCAAAGAAAAAAATTCTCCTGATGGGAGATTTACCTTTTCTCGTGTCCAGGGACAGCGCTGACGTTTGGGCCCAGCAGGAGTATTTCAAGCTGGACAGCGCCTCGGGCGCGCCGCCGGATTTGTATGTCGCCAATGGGCAACGGTGGGGGATGCCCCCCTATCACTGGGAAAATATCGCGCGGCATGGGTACGATTATCTTGTCGAGAAATTGAAGTATGCCGAGAGCTTCTATGATATTTTCCGGATCGACCATATCATCGGTGTATTTCGTCTGTGGACTATTGCTTTATCGGAACCGGCAGAAAAAGGGGGGCTCAATGGTTGTTTTGATCCCGCCGATGAGGCGCTCTGGGAGGACCACGGCAGAAGATTATTATCGACGATGGTGGAGAACACCCGCATGTTGATTTGCGGGGAGGATTTGGGAGCGGTCCCCGCTTGTTCTTATAAGGTTCTTAAGGAGTTTGGAATTCCCGGCATGGATGTGCAACGGTGGAATCGGGACTGGGGCTCTTCCTATGATTTTAAGCCGGCGGACAATTACCGTGAGAATTCCATCGCGGTGATTTCAACTCACGACATGAGCTTACTGAGCGCCTGGTGGGAACATGAAGCGGGGACGGTGGATGAAGCGTTTTTCCAACGAGCGTGTCAGGATCGAGGGATCCCATTTAACGCGGTGAAGGAAGAACTCTTTGACCTGCCAAAATCCCGTTACGGCCGTCTTCGATGGAAGAAAGACATACGGAACACGCGGATTCTGGCCGACACATTACAGCGTTCGGGACAAGAAATCCAAGAGTTGATAAGCTCTTACGAAAGTTCTTATGATGAAAGAGAAAAATTCTGGCGGCACATCGGATTGGCAGGAGACCCTGAAGAGAAAAGCTCCCCTGAGTTCATTAGGAAAGCGCTGAAAAAAATCAGCGGCACCGCTTCTATTTTTAGCATACAACTGCTGCAAGATTGGCTCTCATTGGGCGAGTTGATGAAAGAAAATCCGTGGGAGTTTCGCGTTAATTTCCCAGGGACGATGAACGACAAAAATTGGTCGGTAGTGATGCCGGTGTCGCTGGAGGAGATGCAAACGCTCAGCATCAATAAAGAAATCAAGAGGATCAATCATGAAACGAATCGAATTTAAGACACGCGGCGCGCTCCCGTGGTTCTTGGTGATGGCGGCAGTTTTTCTTCCGCAAACAGCGGCGCGCGGCGCCGAGGAGGTTGCTATGCAATTAACCAGCTCCGCTTTCAAAGCGAATCAGCCGATCCCGCGGCAATACACCTGTGAAGGAAAAGATTTGTCTCCCGCTCTGCAATGGATGGACCCGCCGGCGGGGATGAAGAGTTTTGCCTTGATCAGCGATGACCCTGACGCCCCGATGGGGACATGGGTTCACTGGGTCGTTTGGAATTTGCCGGCGGATCTGCGCGGGCTGCCTGAAGGAGTGGCCAAAGAGGCGAAGCTCCCTGACGGAACAGCGCAGGGAATCACCGATTTTGGCCGCACAGGTTACGGCGGCCCATGTCCTCCTCCAGGGAAACCCCACCGCTACTTTTTCAAACTCTACGCCTTGGACACGATGCTCCATCTTCCATCCAATATCCGCAAGAGAGAACTTGAGGCCGCGATGAAGGAGCATATCCTGGCTCAGGCGGAGTTGGTCGGGTTGTATCAACGATAAAAATGCCCAAACCGTTAAA
>JACOVV010000122.1 GCA_016177145.1 Candidatus Omnitrophota bacterium
GCGCTGATGCTCACCAACCCAAACACTCTCGGCCTTTTCGAAGATGAGATCCTCAAAATGGCGGAAGTCATCCACAAGGTGGGCGGGCTTCTTTATTACGATGGCGCCAATTTGAATCCTCTCTTGGGGATTTCAAAACCGGGGAAAATGGGATTCGATATTGTCCATTTGAATCTGCATAAAACCTTTTCAACGCCGCACGGAGCCGGCGGCCCCGGCGCGGGACCGGTCGGCGTGAAAGCTAAACTCGCAGAATTTCTGCCGATTCCGCGGGTCATAAAAAACAAAAATAGGGACGGTTCTTATTTTTCTCTTTCTGAAGAGTATCCTCGCTCCATCGGTAAAGTCCGGGCGTTTTACGGAAACATCGGCGTTTTAATCCGCGCCTATGTCTACATTCGCGCGCTCGGAGCTGAAGGATTACGCGAAGTTGCCGAAGCGGCGATCTTGAACGCCAACTATCTCCGCGCGAAACTGGAGAAATATTTCGACCTTCCTTATGATGGAACAAACCTGCATGAGTTTGTTCTCTCTGCCAATCGCCAAAAAACCAAAGGCGTCACCGCGCTTGATATCGCGAAGCGCCTCTTAGACTACGGTGTTCATGCCCCAACCATTTATTTCCCATTGGTCGTTCCGGAAGCGCTGATGATCGAGCCGACCGAAACCGAATCCCTGCAGACGCTTGATCACTTTGTGCAAGTGTTGGAAACCATCTGCAAAGAGATCGAAGCAGACCCCGAAAAACTCCACCAAGCTCCCTTGTCTACCCCCATCAGCCGCCCCGATGAAGTCCGCGCCGCGAGAGCGCCGATTCTAAAGTGGCAGTAACAAAATTTGTTTTCCTTTTGTGATTTTTCTGATATAAATCTCTGGTAATGACGAATTCTTTTACCTGGTCATGGGATGGCGCGAATTCCGCTGAAGAAAACATGGCGCGGGATAGGCAATTGCTGGATGATATCAATGGTAGAAGCGACCGGCCGTTCGCCCCTACACCGCGGATTCGATTTTATTCCTGGAATTCTCCTTCCATTACAGTCGGATATTCTCAGAAACCGAAAGAATGGGTCAATCTGATCCGCGCGCATGAATTAGGGGTTGAGGTGGCCCAGCGTCCGACCGGCGGCGGGGTTGTTTTTCACCAACGGGATCTCACCTGGAGCATCGCAGGTCATCAGAAAGCGTTGGGGTTTACGTCCATTCAAGAATGTTATCAAAAAATTCATCAAGCGGTGGCAGCGGGACTGAAAAAACGGTTTGATCTGCCTCTTTATTTGGCAACATGCAACGACGTAGGGGCACATTGCAATCTGCCCCTGCACGACGATTCTCCTTCCTTCTGTTTTGCTGTCCCCGTCGGGTATGATATAATGACTTTGAGTCGCAAACTAGTGGGCGGAGCGATTCGCTGGACGAAAGAAGGGGTCTTGTATCAGGGAACCCTGCCGCTCAGGAGCGATTTCTCGTTGTTGAAAGAAGTTGTTTTGCCGCATCGGCGGCCATGGCTGAACTCTTTGACAACTTCTTCCTCTTCACTGAGCGAAGAAAAAGAAAGAAAATGGGAATATCAAGACCTCATCGGAGCGATTCTGGAGGGATTCCAGAATGAGCTCGGATGGGAATTGTCCGCCAAAGGAAAACTCGTCTTTGGCGGAGAGGAGGATCCCGCCAATGAAATGCGATACGTGTGGGCAGGAAACAGAAGAAGTTAAACGGGTCGTGATCCATAAAGGATACGACAAGACCCGTGTCAGGGCGATGTACAATTGCCAGCAGTGCTACGAAGCGAAAGAAAAAACGAAAGTTTATAATTTAGTCGCCGCCGCAGAACCGGCAGAAACAGTCAGCAAGTAATTCATGAGTCTTCTTAGAGAGCGCCTAAAACAGGGCGCGTTTGTCGTCACCAGCGAAGTCGCCCCGCCCAAAGGAACGGATATTTCCGAATCCCTGCGTGAAGCCGAAATCCTCGCCAAGGTCGCGACGGCGATTAACGTCACCGACAATCAGAGCGCGGTGATGCGGGCCGACCCAGTCGCCCTCTGCCGCAAGATGCTGGATAAAAATATCGAACCGATTTATCAGATCGTCTGCCGGGACAAAAATCGCTTGGCGATTCAATCGAGTTTATTGGGGGCGGCGATTCTCGGAGTAGAAAACCTTCTATCGTTGACCGGAGACCCTCCTCAATGCGGCGACCATCCTGAAACAAAAGTTGTCTTTGATCTGGATTCCATTAAATTGATGGACGCGGCAAGAACCTTGCGTTCCGGGAAAGATATGGCGGGTAAACCCCTAAAAGGGACCCCTAGCTTTTTTATCGGCGCGGCGATGACTCCGACGAACGACAACACTGAACAGGAACTCTCCAAGACCAAAGCGAAAATCGCCGGCGGGGCGGAATTTTTTCAGACGCAGGCGGTTTTTGATGTTGCTAAATTTAACCGGTTTGTCCAACTGTTGCCGGCCGATCATCCGCCGATTATCGCGGGGATTATCGTTCTAAAGTCGGTTAAAATGGCGGAGTACATGGCGAAGAATATCCCTGGAATTTTTATTCCGCAACCTTTGATGGAGCGCCTTAAGAACACCGGAGATCCCCTCGGGGAGGGAATTGAGATTGCTTCAGAATTGGTTTCACAATTAAAAGGACTTGCCCAGGGAGTCCATATCATGCCGATTGGGCAGGTGGATGCCGTGATTCCCATTATCCAAAAGGCAGCTATTATTTAAAGAGGCCATCATTCTAGATGGAACTCGCAGCCATTTCGCAACAGAAACAACAACTAGCCCAACTTCCGGCTTCTTTTTACGGCGGGTGGGAGATCTCACTGAATCCGTGGAAGCTATCTTCCGATGAGAAAACGGAACTAGAGTGTCTTGGACAACGGTTGTACGGTTTCTATCAAGCGTGTAATTCCCTTTATCTTTACTCCCTGCGCGGCACCGCTCCCAGTTGGATCGCCGAATACCTTGATCTAGGTAAAGATTCCCGGCTTCTTTCCGTTGGGCACATGAATCGTTTTGAACATTCTCTCCCCCATGTGATCCGTCCTGATCTTGTCAAAACTGCGAATGGTTTTTTGGCCTGCGAATTGGATTCAGTGCCGGGCGGAATTGGCCTGATGACGCAGTTTCAGGAAATCCATGGATCAACGGCAATTATCGGTGGAAAAGACGGAATGCTGCAATCCTTCGCGCAAATGATTCGGGATGAGGTAGGGGCGGGTTTAAAACC
>JACOVV010000120.1 GCA_016177145.1 Candidatus Omnitrophota bacterium
ACGCTGATCTCCACAAAATGCCCGCTCTCGTTGTCCACATACTGCGCCGCCGCGCCAACATCACGGGGGAAGGGGGGAGGATCACTCACCAACGGCATCGCGTAGGCATGAACCACCTGACAATAAAATACCGCCACGGTCGTCATCGCGGCGGTGAATTTAAGCAGGATTTTTTTATGACGTCTTCTCATCCCGGGAGAACCTCATTTAAAAACTGCTGGAGTTTCTCTAAATGAAACGGCTTACTCACATACCCGACCGCTCCAAGCTCTTTTGCCCGATTCTTCAAATCGCCATCCTCGTTTGCCGTCACCATCGCTACTTTTAACGCCGGATACAAACCACGAATTTTCTCCAGCATTTCAGTTTCTTTCGCATCGGGCAACTGCATGTCCAACAAGACTAGATCAGGCAGGTTCTCTTTCAATCTCGCCAATGCCTCACTTCCTCTGTCAGCTTCCTTTATTTCATACCCCCATGCTTCTATAATACCAGCCATCATTCCCCGCAACTCATTGTCGTCGTCTACGATAAGAATCTTTGCCATCTCAAACGCTCTTATCTCGGTTTACGCCAGAGTCCTTTTTGCCGCTTGCCGTTATATTGTGGTAATCGTGCCCAGAAACTCGTCCCGCTTGGCGGCGTGTTCTCACACCCTATTTCCCCCCGGTGCCCCACCACAATCATTTTGCCCAGATACATCTCCAATCCCGTTCCTTTGACGTGATGCTGCGGACTCACGTACTTCGGTTCCGCAAATAACTCCTCTATTTCTTTCTCCTCTACTGTTGTCCTACGATTGGCGACTGTCAATAACACTTCTTCACCTCGAGAGCTTAATCCGATCTCTATTTCTCCTTCCCATTTCAGCCATTCCGCCTGTTTAACCAGGAGCGCTTTCACCACTTCCTTGATCTGCCCCGTATCCCCAAACACTTCTCCGAGATCCTGCGCTTGGATTTTGGTTTGGATCTTTCCCCATTCTGCCTGCTTCTTTAATTCTTCGATGACTTCTTCTACCATCACTTTGAGCCGCGCCGGTTCCATTTCCTGCTCGGTGCTGTGATGCACATACTCCATCACCGCCCTTAGAACTTGACTCGCCTGCATCCCTCTCTCTTGGATGGTCTTTAACTTTTGCAGAATCTCCTCCGCCGCGCCATTTTTTTGCAATGTGATCATCACCTGCTGGGCAAACCCGCACACCAGCATCAGCGGGTTATTGATCAAATGCATCAACACCGAATTCAGTTTCCCAATGCTCAGGACTCGCTGCTGCTCTGCTTCGTATTGCTGGTACTGTTCCAGCCGATCCATCGCTTCGATATTTTCCACCGCCAACACCACCTGATCCGCTAAGAACCGCAGCTGTTCCAATTCTTCTTTTTCCAACACTCTCCCCTGAATCGTCGGCCCTAAACAAAAGAAACCGTACATCCTCCGCAGGGTCCCCACCGGCACGACAATCCGCGCTTTCAATTCGTCCATCTGTTTACCCACTTCTTCCCAGGACTCCAGCCGTTCTCTCTCTAAGTAAAACTCCCTTGTCGCTTGTTCTAACAATTTCATCAGCCGTCGAACCAGAGGGCTGTGATGGCTCCATTGCCCAAGGAGATGATCTTTCCAATTTCCCTGTCCAGGATGCCAGGCGCTCATCAGTTCATAATTCTCCCCCTTTCGCAGATACAACGCCGCGTGCTCCAACCGCAGAATCTTCTGGAACGAATGAACCACCGCCCGCGATAACGTGTCCAACCGCTTGTGTTGGAATATCTCCTGCGCCGCCTCATGCAAGTTTACCAAATGCTTAATCCGCTTCTTCTCCGAAACCAGAAGCCACCGCATAAAAACCAAGACTCCGATCACAACCGTCATCGCGCAAACCAAAACCGGAAGCCACCAAAGGCGATCGAGATTTCTTGTTCGAACATACCACTCTATCCATAGTGAAATTCCAATGCTGACAACGGCAACCAGCACCGCTTTCATTCCTCGGTTCAAAGCCAGGGTGATGTCAAGAAGATGGTATTTGGAAATAGCATAAGTCATCAGACAAGGATATAAAATAACGAAGAACATTCCATAGGGAAATATTCTGATATTAAAAACAGGGGAAAAAGCAAAAGCTCCCCCCGTAAAACCAAAAAACGCCGCTAAAAGCATGTATTTTGTCTGATTCTTTTTTAATGGAGATTGAGAGGAGGCCCCCCGGAGAGGCAGTAATAATTGTTGAAGAGCCATGGCAACACAGATAAAAAATGGGACCGTATAAAATAAATAAAGCGGTCCCGCCC
>JACOVV010000004.1 GCA_016177145.1 Candidatus Omnitrophota bacterium
CCTCCGGGAAATGCATGATAAAACGTTTGTGCGGATCAAAATCTCCGACCGAATGGATCCCGCGGATAAAATTTCCACGGTGGTTGATGTGATCTAATGCGACTTTCCCCATTCGCGTCATCAGTCCCATATTGACGGCGACATAACTGCTGTCCGTTAATTGAACGCAGAACTTCGCGAAAGGAGAATCGGGATGTCCCATCACGAAGGGAACTACATACATCGTCTTCCCCCGCATGCATCCTTTCGAAAGCTGGGCGAGTATTCCTTTCGCTTCGGCCGGGTCCATCCAGTGATTATTGGGGCCTGTTATTTCTTTTTGAGGATGACAGACAAATGTCAGGTTTTCAGTACGGGCAACGTCGGTATGATGACTTCGATGCAGGTAGCCGTTGGGCCATTTTTGATGATTGAGCTCATAAAAAATCGGCCGTCCCTCGATAGTTTCATCTTTGATTCCCCGTTCGATGAGACGTTGAGTTTCTTGGCTTGAGCCGTTGCACCAAAAAATTTCCTTGGGTTGAGTTAATTGGGCAACTTCACTCACCCAGTTTTCCAGGGGAGAAGGCATAAGTGCCTAATAAAATATACTGATTTAAGGAAAATTACAAGGATAAATTTATGTGTTCAGGATATCTTCGGGAACGTCAAAGTTGGCGTAGACGTTCTGAACGTCGTCGTGGTCTTCCAACGCCTGGACAAGATCCAAGACCTGACGGGCCGCGCCCCCCTCTACTTTGACCGTATTGGCAGGAATCATCGTCACTTCCGCGTATTTAGGATGGATCCCTTTCGCAACCAAGGACTGTTTGACTTTCTCAAAATCACCGGGAGTAGTCGTAATTTCATAGCTTTCGGGATCGTCACTTTTAAAGTCTTCGGCTCCATTGTCAAGAGCCAGCGTCATTAATTCGTCTTCATTGACTTTTTTATCCACGAGAATCAACCCCTTTTGATGAAACATCCAGGCGACACTGCCGGGGGCTCCCATGTTGCCGTTTTTCTTGGAGAAGAGATTACGGATTTCCGCGGCGGCCCGGTTTTTATTGTCAGTGAGCACCTGCACCAAAATCGCCACGCCGCCGGAGCCGTATCCTTCATAAGTCACTGACTCGTACGTCACCCCGGGCAGTTCACCTGTTCCGCGCTTGACGGCCTGGGTGATGTTGTCCTTGGGCATATTGGCTTCTCTGGCCTTTTCAAGGGCCAGTCTCAGACGAGGGTTTCCATTCGGGTCCCCGCCCCCTTCCCGCGCCGCTTGGGTTAATTCCTTGATGACTTTGGTAAATACCTTCCCGCGCTGAGCGTCCGCCGCCGCCTTCTTATGTTTAATACTGGCCCACTTGGAATGACCGGACATTGTCTTCTCCTAGAGTTTATGATTATAGCACAATTTCTTTTACATTTGGACTGTTTTGTGGAAAGGAGACGTCGGCAGTGACGGAAGGGAATTCTGTTCTTCAAGCGCTTTACGCACCCGCCGCAGGAACTCGTGAAGATCAAACGGCTTTAGGAGATAATCCACGTACTTCAACTCCATCGCTCTTTTCTGCGCCTGCTCATCGGAATAACCGGTCATGAAGACAACCGGGCTCTTGTGATTGATTCCCATCATGGATCGGATTTCTCGGATGGTCTCAATCCCGTCTTTTCCCGGCATTCGGATATCGGAGATAATCAGGTCAAAACGTTCCTGGCTGGCGACTTCGAGGGCTTCGGCGGCGTCCTTGGCAAGCTTGACCTTGAACCCCTGATGGACAAGGAGCTTCCGAAGAGCGCTACGGATTACCGGATCATCATCAATGACAAACAGGTTATGAGACATCGTCGGACATCCTCTCCCCTGGTTTCCAGTTTCCAAGTTTTCGAAGAAAGTATACCTCATTGTTAAAGAAAAATCCAGGCCTATTAAAGGCAGAAAATAGAAAATGGAGAATAGAAAATGGATAAACCTGCATCCACTTTCCACCCTCCATTTACCATTTTCCTTCTGCTTGCCGCTAGGCAAGCAGAACATAAAAATGCCTCCGCAGCGACCTACTCTCCCAGCCCGTTGCCAGGCAAGTACCATCGGCCCTGAAGGGCTTAACGGCCGTATTCGGAATGGGAACGGGTGTTTCCCCTTCGGTATGGCCACGGAAGCAAAAAGCTAGGGTACAGAGAACAGGGTACAGCGTTCAGTTTCTCTGTACCCTGAACCCTGTC
>JACOVV010000123.1 GCA_016177145.1 Candidatus Omnitrophota bacterium
CACACGGGTTCATAGGCGATCACCACTTCATGAATCTCGTCTTTTTTCACCAAAGAAAGCCCCCCCGCAACGTGATCTTTGACCACTTCAAACGTTTTCCCTTTTTCCCTCTCTTCCAAACGCTCTCCCACGCAGACGATCGGGATTAATTTTTCATCCAGAGCGCGGCGGACTTTTTTAGCAACCGTTTCGTTCGTTTCCCCAAAATACTGCCGCCTTTCCGAGTGCCCTATGACCCCATACCGGCACCCGGCGTCTTTGAGCATGGAAGCCGAAATTTCACCGGTATAGGCGCCGTTCGGCTCCCAGAAGAGATCCTGCCCCCCCAGAGCGATATTCGAATGGATCAGAAGCTCACCGGCCTCTGACAAAGCAGTGTAGGGAGGACAGACGACAATTTCAATCTCCTGCTCATTGGAAAGCTCTCTTTTGAGTCCGGTGATTAATTCAATGGCCTCTCCAATTTTTTTATTCATCTTCCAATTGCCGGCGATGATCGGTTTGCGCTGTTGTGCGTTCATTAACCTTTTTCCTTTTTCGACCAACGCAATTGTAGGGGCAACCCCTGTGGTTGCCTCCGTAGGGGCACATTGCAATGTGCCCCTATATTGTCATTACGATGATTTTTCTAACCTGGTTTCTTTTTTATCTGTTAATACCGCAACTCCGGGGAGAACCTTCCCTTCCATAAACTCCAAACTCGCTCCCCCGCCTGTCGAGATATGCGTCATCGCCGACTCCAACCCAAATTTCGCGATTGCCGCCGCTGTATCTCCTCCACCCACAATCTTTGTCGCGTTGAGCTTCGCCAAAATCTCAGCCACCTGGCGGGTCCCCCAATCCATCCCGTCTATTTCGAAAACTCCCACGGGGCCGTTCCAGACGACTGTTTTAGCGGTCTGCAATACTTTTTTGTACTCTTCAATCGCCTGAGGCCCCACGTCAACCCCGATCCATCCGTCCGGAATTGCAGCCGAAGAAGTGGTTTGTATCTCGGTCCCCTTTTCTATTTTTCGCGCGATCCGGTGGTCTTTCGGAAGAACAAAGGGAATGTTCTTTTTTTGGGCGTTCTGCAGCAGATCCAGAGCCAACGGAATCTTATCCGATTCCACACGGGAATTTCCAACGTTGAGTCCTTTCGCTTTATAAAAAGTGTAGGACATCCCTCCGCCGATTAAAATCGCGTCAACGCTCTTCATCAAATTGTCGATGACGGCGATTTTTCCGGAAACCTTGGAGCCCCCGAGGATCGCCACAAAAGGACGCTTAGGATTAGCCAGCGTTTCCCCTAAATATTCAATTTCTTTTTCCATCAGGAAACCGGCCGCCGATGGGAGGTAACGCGCGATCCCTTCCGTGGAAGCGTGAGCGCGATGCGCCGTTCCAAAAGCGTCATTGACGTACACATCTCCGAGAACCGCCAGTTCTTTCGCGAAAGCAGGATCGTTTTCTTCTTCCTGCGGATGGAAACGAAGATTTTCCAACAAAGCAATTTCACCGGCTTTTAATTGTTTGATTGGATTGGCCGCTTTGGAACCGACGCAGTCATTCAGTTTGAGCACTTTCTTGCCCAATAATTTTTCCAGTTGTCTGGCGACTGGGTCCAGCCGGAGATCTTCAACTACCTTGCCGTCGGGTCTCCCCAGATGGCTCATTAAAACAACACTGGCCCCTTGCTCCAGACAGAACCGGATCGTCCCTAACGCGGCTCTGATCCTAGTATCGTCGGAAACGTTTCTTTTTTCATCCAACGGGACATTAAAGTCCACCCGCATCAATACCCGTTTGCCTCCCAGATCAAGATCACGAATTGTTTGTTTCTTCATATGGAGGTCCTTCGAATTTACCCCCTGGCAACAACCGCAGGGGATTTTAACTGTTTCTCGGATTTCTTGGCGATATACTCGATCAAATCCACGACCCGGTTGGAATACCCCCATTCGTTGTCATACCATCCAAGAATCTTGACTAACCGCTTCTCAATGACAAACGTGAGTTCCGCGTCGAGATTGCAGGATTTCGGATTCCCGTTGAAATCTTTGGAAACTAATGGGGCTTCACAAAAATCCATGACGTGCTTCAGCGGTCCCTGAGCCGCTTTCTTCAAAGCGGCGTTCACTTCTTCTTTGGAAGTGTCTTTCGCGACGTCACAAGTGAGGTCAATCAAAGAGACATTCGGCGTCGGAACCCGAATCGCCAAACCATCCAGTTTCCCTTTCAGTTCCGGCAGGACTAAACCAACGGCCTTTGCCGCGCCGGTCGAGGTTGGAATCATCGAAAGCGCCGCCGCGCGGGCCCTGCGAAGGTATTTGTGAGGAAGGTCCAGGATCCGCTGGTCATTGGTGTAGGAGTGTGTCGTCGTCATTAACCCGCGAAGAATGGTAAAGTTTTCATGCAGGACTTTCGCCATCGGCGCCACGCAATTGGTAGTGCAGGAAGCGTTCGAGATGACATGATGTTTTTCCGGGTCGTATTTCTGTTCATTGACGCCGATCACAATGGTGATATCTTCGTTTTTAGCGGGAGCAGAAATAATGACTTTTTTCGCTCCGGCTTGAATGTGTCCTTTTGCTTTTTCGGCGTCGGTAAATACCCCGGTGGATTCTACGACGATATCCACGCCCAGGTCCTTCCAGGGGATTTCGGCGGGACTTTTGCAATTGAGCACTTTCAATTGTTTTCCGTTGATGAAAAGCTGATCCCCTTTAGCTTCCACATTTCCTTCAAACTGCCCTAAAATAGAATCGTATTTGAGCAGGTGTGCCAAAACGTTTCCGGGGACAGGAAGGTCGTTCACAGCGATCCATTCAACCCCGGGACGATTCCATCCTGCCCGATAAACATTGCGGCCGATTCGGCCAAAACCGTTGATTCCGACACGAACTGACATTTTCTATTCCTCCTCTATTATCGAACTCACTTCAGATCTGAAATGAGATCATTATACCGTTACTTCTTTCAGCCACCGCACTGCGTCTTCGGGGGGCGTCGGGTTAATGTAAAACCCCGTGCCCCACTCAAATCCAGCAATTTGAGCCAGCTTAGGAATGATTTCCAAGTGCCAATGATAAGCATCCGTTCCACTTCCATCCAGTGGAACTGTGTGCAGCATGAAGTTGTAGGATGGATCGCGCAACCTTTTCTTCATCCGCGCCAGAGTCGCGCGAATCAACTGCGCGAAACTACCGCTCTCTTCTTTGCGTATCGAGCCGAAGTCCGCTTGGTGTTCTCTTGGCATTATCCAAACTTCAAACGGAAAACGCGAAAAAAACGGACAAAACGACATAAAGTATTTATTTTCGTCTAAGAGCCTCAGTCCCTCTCGTCTTTCCTGAAGGATCATATCGCAAAAAACGCAGCGATCCCGGTACTCCAGGTACTCTTCAGCCCCTTTGATTTCTTCCTTAACGCTCTTGGGAACGATCGGAAGAGCGATCAACTGGGAATGAGAATGCTCCAGGGAAGCCCCTGCCGAGAAACCGTAATTCTTAAAGATCAATAGATACTTAAATCTCTTGTCTCTTGCCAAGTCAACGATCCTGTCACGATAAGTCCAGACGACCTTTTCCAGATCCTGGTCGGTCAAATCCGCTAACTGCTTTTCGTGATCAGAATGTTCAATGACAACCTCGTGGGCCCCGACCCCGTTCATCCGGTCATAGACTCCCACACCGCTCTTTCCTAGCTCTCCTTCGGTCTGAAGCGCCGGAAAAAGATTCGGGACCACGCGTGTCAGCCAGCTGCCGGTGCCGTCTGACCGGTAAGCGAGAATCTCCAGAGGCGTCTTGGATTCATTGCCGGGACAAAAGGGACAGTTCTTTTTCTCGTCTCTTACCGGTTTTTCACCCTCGAATTCCTCCGGACTCTTCGAACCACTGTCTCCACCCACAATAACCCACTGTCCGTTAATCGGGTTACGACGCAGTTGTCCCATAAATGTTGCTCGTGTTTCCTGTTTTCCTCAAGACTTGAGCCGCTTGTTCCGGTGTCACGGGGTTGATATAAAACCCGCTTCCCCACTCGAAACCAGCGACCCGCGTCAAACGAGGCATCAATTCAATATGCCAATGGTAGTCCTGCTCTATCGTTCTCCAATATCCCGCTTTCCGATTCAAGCGGGTGCATCTCAAAGGAGCCGTGTGCACCACGGAATTATACGGTGGATCCTGAAGCGCTTCCTTTATATCGGAATAAACCTTTTTAAGTATCTGTGCCAGCCGAGTCACTTGTTCAGGACGCATCAAATAAAAATCACAGGAGTGTTCCTTCGGGAGAATACAGAGTTCGAAGGGAAATCGCGAAGCGTAAGGGGCCCACGCGATGAACTCTTCATTCTCGGCAACAATCCGTTCACGGTTCTGTAGTTCCTGACGGATCATGTCACAATACAGGCACCGTTCTTTGAACTCATAATACTGCTTTGCGCCAAGAAGTTCTTCCTTAACCCTCTTGGGTGTCACGGAAGTAGCGATCAACTGAGAACGGGCGTGGCGGATACCGCCCCCTCCCGCCTGAAAACCATAGTTTTTAAAGAGCAGCAAATACTTGAAACGATAATCCTTTTCTAAATCCAACAACCGCTCTACCTGCGCCCGGATACTGTTTTCGATTTGATCTTCCGCCAGGTCGGCGATATTGGCGATATGCCGAGGAGTTTCGATAATCACCTCATGGGCCCCGACGCCATTCATGACATCATACATGCCGACCCCGCGCCTGCCGAGATCCCCTTCGATTCGGAGAATGGGGGTAAGGTTAGGAACCACACGAACCGTCCAGCCGGGTCCATTAGGCGCCGTCCCTCCATTTCGGATCGCGCCAATTTCTTTCGGCGTGTTCGCTTCGTTCCCTTCACAGAACGGACAAACGCCCTGTTCAATGGATTCCTTCATCGTGACAAAATCATGCGGCCGCTTGGCCCTCTCGGTCGCGATAATGACCCAGCGGCCAATCACGGGATCTTTCCGAAGCTCAGGCATTTAGACCTTTTATTATATCTAGTTTAACGCGAAAAACGCAACTAGATTCGAGAAAAGAACCGTTAGAACAGCGCATAAATAAAAGGAGCCACGGCGGATTGTTGCGCGAAGAGGATGAGCAGGCCGAAAACCAGAACCACCAATACCGCCGGAAATAGCCACCACTTTTTATTTTCTTTGGCGAAAACGAGCAATTCCTTTACGATTTTGAATTTCGATCCCAATCTCCCCATAAAAAGATCTCCTTTTCCTGTATTTCTCGCCGCCTTCTTCCTTCAATGGCGAGTGACAACACAATGTCCCAGGACCAAACGATCCAGCGCGCCACGGCTAAAAGTCCTCACGGCCTCTTCGGGAGTGTTCACGATAGGCTCTCCTTTTAAGTTAAAAGAAGTATTGAGGACAACAGGGACTCCCGTTACTTTTTCAAATTCTTGGATGAGGCGGTGGTATTTTGGATTGACCGTTTCCTTAACCGTTTGCAGACGGGCGGTGCCGTCTTCATGAGTCACCGCCGGTATCTGCGCCCTCTTGGAATCAATCACCGTGGGAATCAGCAGCATGAAATCCGTGGCTAGAGATACTTTGTCTTTAGGCAACGAGAAAAACTGGCCGCTTTTTTCATCCAGAACGGAAGGGGCAAATGGCCGGAACGGTTCTCTGAATTTGATCTTCTCATTGACAATAGCCTTCATCTTGGGGTTACGCGGATCGGCGAGAATACTTCTGTTTCCCAGCGCCCTGGGCCCCCATTCCGCCCTTCCCTGAAACCAGCCGATCACCTGTTGATCGGCGATGGCACGAGCCATGTCACACAGCAATTGCCGCTCGTCATCGTACCGGCGGTATTCAACACCTATCGCGGAGAGGCGCCGAGCGATTTCGTCATCGCTGAAAGATTCCCCCCAATAACAATGATTCATCACGAAATTTCTCTTCTTCTGAAAAATCACGTGATACGCCCATAGAGCCGCGCCCACAGCCCCCCCCGAATCCCCGGCGGCGGGATGAAGATAAAGTGATTTAAACGGAGTTTCTTGAAGAATTCGGGCATTGGCCAAACCGTTATACCCGACCCCCCCTGAAATACAGAGGTTTTCCATCCCTGTCTCTTGGTGCAGGACTTTTGCCAAATGCACCATCATTTCTTCAGTGACCCTCTGGATGCTGGCCGCGATATCCGCGTAGCGCTGGTTTCTTCTTCCATCTTCTGTCTTCCCTTCGTCCAGAAAGAAATCATCGTTCGGTTGCCGTGAGGGGCCGAATTGACGAATGAATTTATCGGTAAACGGCCTCTCTGTCTGGCAGGCGAAATCAAAGTAATCCATATCGAGCCAAAAACTGCCGTCGGGCAGGACCCGGATCAATTTATAAATGTCTCCCGCGTAACGCGGAGAACCGTAAGCCGCCATTCCCATGATTTTATATTCTCCTTCGTTCACTTCAAATCCAAGAAAAGCGGTAAAAGCGGAATAAAGGAGTCCCAGGGAATGAGGAAAATGAATCTCTTTTTTTATCTGGATCTGATTTTCGCCCGTTCCGTTTCCGTCAAACACGGCCCGGCCGACGGCAAAAGTCGCCG
>JACOVV010000005.1 GCA_016177145.1 Candidatus Omnitrophota bacterium
GGAGGGGCGCAAGGTTTTCGCTCTTTTTGACACGATCCGTGAAATCCAGTCGAAGATAGACGCCAATGCTGTTCAGGAAGTCATTATCAGTATGGTCCGCGAACCGAAAGATGTCTTAACGGTTTTACTGTTGGCTAAAGTGAGCAATTCTCTTATACACATCGTACCCCTTCTGGAAACGATCGAGGATCTGGAAAAAGGCGAAGAATTCCTGAAGGCGCTCCTTTCAATTCCGGTTTATCGCAAACATCTGGCTGCCAGGGGTGATTTTCAAGAACTAATGCTTGGCTATTCCGACAGCAACAAAGACGGCGGATACCTGGCGGCGAACTGGAAACTCTATCAGGCGCAGAAGGCCATTGGACTGTTGGCGGAGAAGGAGACGATTACGCTTCGGCTTTTCCACGGTAAAGGGGGAACGATTGATCGTGGAGGAGGACAATCCCACCGCGCGATCATCGCGCAGCCCTACGCCGCGCAGGGGGGAAGAATCCGGATTACCGAGCAGGGAGAGGTGGTGTCGCTGAAGTATTCCAACCCGATCATTGCCCAGCGGAACCTGGAGCAGTTGGTTTCGGCGGTCATTTGGACCCATCTCGGCCCGCAGCCCAAAAAACTCGTCCCTGAAGAGGTCAAAAGATGGGAAGAGATCATGAATGACCTTGCCAAGGCCTCGTACGGCTATTATCATTCGTTCATTTATGAGAATCCCAAATTCCGTCAGTACTATGTGGAAGCGACCCCCATTGATCTTTTGGAACTGATCCGGATCGGCTCCCGTCCGGCCCATCGGCGAGGAGAAAAAGATGCCCACCAGACGCCGCGGATTGAAAAATTGCGGGCGATCCCGTGGGTTTTCAGTTGGGTGCAGTCGCGGCATATTCTCTCGGCGTGGTACGGCGCCGGTTACGCTCTGGAGACGTTTGCCGAGAAGGAAGGAGAAAAAGGATTGGCCGAGCTGCGGAAAATGCACCGTCACTGGCCGTTCTTTCAATCGTTGTTGGAAAACCTCCAAACCTCGCTGGTCAAAACCGACATGGAGATCGCCCGGCTCTACGCCAATTTAGTGAAAGACGAATCGGCGCGCCATGAAATTTTCGGCCAGATCGAGCGGGAATACTGGCGGACCGAGCGAATGCTCGCCAAAATTACCGGCGTTCACGACCTTTTGTCCGCGCATCCCGCCCTACGGGAATCTATCACATTAAGAAATCCCTACGTGGATCCTCTCAACTTCCTCCAGGTCCGCTTCTTAAAGGAATGGCGCAAGGGAGGAATCAAACCGCCCCTGCGTAAAAGGATTCAAGAAATTCTCTCCCTCACCATCAACGGCATCGCGTTTGGAATGAAAAGCACGGGGTAAGCCCGCCATAAATTTTTCAAATTCTTTGAAAGAAAATCCTCACTGGGAACGTCTATATAAATAACAAGGAGGATTTTTCCTATGAAAGAATTAATTCAGCAAGAAAGGATTGAACAAAGAATATTCTTGGTTAGGGGACATAAAGTAATGCTAGACAGAGACTTAGCGGAACTATATGGGGTAGCGACGAAGTATTTAACCAGACAAGTTCGTCGGAACATCGATCGCTTTCCTGGAGACTTTATGTTTATCCTAGTACGGGAAGAATACCAGAAGCTCCTAAGGTGCCAATTTGGCTCCTTAGAAAAAGGGAAATACTCAAAATATCTTCCTTATGTTTTTACAGAACAGGGAATTGCGATGCTTTCAGGTGTTCTTAGGAGCACTCGTGCGGTTCAAGTCAACATTGCGATTATGCGGGCATTTGTTCGTCTAAGGCAGTTACTCGTTGCACACAAGGAACTGGCGGAGCGATTAGCGGAATTAGAACGCAAGGTTGGGACAAACAGCACCAAGATTCGGAATATTTTCAAAGTCATCCGGCAGATGATGGAACCACCACCGGGGCCCAAGTTACCAAAGCGCCGAATCGTCGGATTTCATCCGTGATTTTTACTCGACAATACACTCCCCGCCGTCCACGCGGATGAC
>JACOVV010000121.1 GCA_016177145.1 Candidatus Omnitrophota bacterium
AGCTCATGCGCAACCCCGGCTCCCAATTGCCCTACCGCCGCCAGTTTGCCGGCTTTCAATAAGTGCTCTTGCGCTTCCTTGAGTTTCCTCGTCCTCTCCTCGACGCGCTGCTCCAGAATCTGGCTCCACTCCTCCAGGTCCTTCTTCGCCTGTTGTAACTGGTCCCTTTCCTGGCGAAGCTGTCCATAGAGCGCCACGTTTTCCATTCCTATTCTCACCTGACTGCCCAGAATAGTCAAGAGCTCTAAATCATCCAATGTCATGGCGTCGTAGACGACTCTTTTGCCGGCGATCAAGAACTCTTGTTCCCGAAGCGGGACAATAATCGCTGAAGTACAACCCCACAGTTCTTCTATCTGTTTTTCTTGTTGGCTCGTGATCAAGACCGCTTTGCCCTGTTCCATGATTTTCGATAAAAACGCCCCGCCGCGCTCTTCTATTTTCTCCACTTCTTGAACAGTCAGCCCGACATGAATTTCCAAGAGAAGACGCCCCCCTCTCATCTGAGCGATCAATCCTCGGTCATAATCTAATCTCATGATCAGAGATTCAATCACCAATTTCATTAGTTCCTTAATCTCGTGCGTCTTACCGATCATTTCGCTGATCGCCTGCAAAACGGAAAACCCGCTTACTTTCCTCGAGAGTTTTTCTTCTTTCTGACTGAGCTCCAGATTGGCCCGAATCACCATTTTTGCGTGATTTTCCAGATCCGTCCTAATCCGCCTTAACTGGTTTCGCTCGCCAAGAAGCGTTTGACAAAGCTCGACGTTTTCCAGAGCGGCCGCCAGCTGAATCCCCAGCGTGTTGATAAGCTCCGCGTCATCGGGCGTGAGCGGATCATTTGGAAGGGTTTTCCCCGCCAAGAGAAACCATTGCCCCCTGATAGGAACTGCGGCCATTGATGCGCAATGAAACAAGCCCTCGATTTCTTTTCTCTGGGGAGATTCTGCCGGCCAGTAAACCCTTTGGTCTTTCTGGAACAATTGCGTGAAGAATGGAGCGGCTGTCTGTTGGATATTATTTAGTTCGTCCTCAGAAAATCCGCCTTCCTCTTTAACGAAGAAGGCGGATTCTTCTTTTTTGCATCCTACCAGCAAAACACGGTGGTAATCGAACTTTTCGATCAAAGAACGCACGACAAATTTGAGAAGCGGCTCCACTTCATGGGTTTTGGCTATAACTTCGCCCACCTCACGGATGGCTGCCAGACCCTGCGATCGCTCCTCTTGGCTCGGCAACTTGCGTTGCCCCATTAGCCCCATTTTCATGGATTCTCCCATCGCGCTTTTCTTATTCTCCAATGGCTAGAATCACCATCGTTTCGTTGCAGAACTGGCTCTGGCAATTCTTGCCGATAAACCCTGTCAACGGAGCCTGTTCTCCATAAGTGTAGAACCCAAGCAAATCTGCCTGTGTCCCCAATGTCGATCGGATGGCGTCGATTTCCTCTCCCACATGCTCACCCAGAACCTTATTACGGGCAATACAGTTGAAGATCAACGCGAACCGCGGCTTAGGGCATCCCTCTAACGCTTGTTGGGCCGCTACCTTAGCAGCTTGAATCGCCTGCTCTTTCCCTCCAATCATCAGAGTCACCTGGCTCCCCTGCGGCACTTCAGCAGCGCAGACAAGCGAACCATCCTCTTTGACCGTGATGGGGTCCCGGATCAGATACTCCGCGGCGCCCGGCAGCGTAATCCCCAACGGGTAGACAATCGCCATACGCGCCAACGGTTCCGCTCTGAGTTCTTCCGCTTTCTTCCCAAAATATTCTTCATAGATACTGACCGCCGGCTTGCCGTCAATTTCCTGAAGAAGATTCCCCTGTGAGCGCGTCGCTTGATGAGCTTCGCCAATCGGCATCCAGCCATGCCGGACACCGATCCCAAAGCGAATATCTCCGTCGAACAAAATTCCGGGAACTACACCTGAGAGGACCTGGTCATCATAATACTGGAAGGTCTTCTGGAACAAGAAATCGTCCCCGGCAGACCCCCCTACGATCGGGAATCCTTCTCCAATAACCTCTTGCACCCCCCGGACAATGTCCGCGCCGTTCCCCGCAAGACCGTCAGGAAACGTAGCCAATACCTTACCTCGGCTATGCCATCTCTCCTGATGCGCCTTCAGAACTTCGCGAGCCACTTCTCTCCCCGCTTCTCTCGCGTCGTTGGCAATACCTTTGCCTAACCCGATACTCCACCGCAGTGCATCCGATTTGACCGCCATGACAGCGACTGTTTTGCGCTCAGGCCCCTCCGTGGTGATGTTTCCCGCGTCACTACAGCCTAGAAGAGTCGCTTTCCCTGTCACGGACCGAATTCCTTTGACAACTTGTTCTTGATTGTACTTCACTGAAGAGAAGGCAAGCACTAAATCCGCGCTCTGTTGCCCCATTTTTTGGAGCGCCTTTTGCGCCGCTTCTTTGCCTGCCAGAAAGGAATCTAACTGCTTGCTGGATCCAGTTCCTGTCTGCATTGCCATAAACTACCCCCTTGTTTATCCCCACTATCTGGGCTCAATTAGTAAGTTTACCATATAAAAAGAAAAAAGATAGGGGCCAGGCCCCTAATTATCTAACTCGATTTAATTCAGATAATTAGGAGCTTGGCCCCATATAAAAACCCCGCTTGTGCCGTGTGATTAGCTCAATTCTGAACCTGTTTTATGAACAGGTGGGAACCGCTCTCTTGTTTCCTGCTTTCCGCACACGGCGGACATGCATTCCGCTAGAGAAGTTTAGCTCCCGTATAGGGTACTGTTGGCCAGAATTGATCTGCTCAACCACGAACACTGCAGGGTAATTTTAGTCTACCGCTAGAGGCCGTTTAAAGACAAGAGGAAAATGATCTACCGAACCTTTGCCCCAAGCCGCTCCATCAGCCCTTGTGCGACTTGTTGATGCACATGATTGATTTCTTCATCAGTGAGTGTCCGGTCGGGGGCACGGTACTCTAGCGAAAAGGCGAGACTTTTATTGCCGGAAAAAATCTGTTTTCCTTGGTAATAATCAAACAATTGGATACTTTCCAGTAATTCCTTTCCTTTTTCTCTGATTACTGCCATAACCTGGGCGGCGGGGACAGCTTCTTTTAACTCCAAAGCGATATCGCGGCGGACAGAGGGGAACTTTGGCAAAGGACGATAACGGGCAGTTTCCTTCCCCGCGTGTTTAAAAAGCTTTTCGACTTCTAATTCCGCGACGAACACCGGTTTCTCAATGTCAAGCGTTGATAAAAGTTTGGGAGCGATCTGCGCGGCAATCCCGAGAATCTCTCCTTGATGATAAACCTCCGCGGCCGATTCCTCAATGGCCCATGGAAGTGAAGCGCGTTCCCATTGAATTCCCTGAAATTTTAATCCGGACAATATCGCCTCGATTGCGCCCTTTAAATCCCCCCATTGATATTCTTCTTCTTTATTCTGCCAATGACGAGGCTGATCTCCCCCAAGAAGAAACCCCAATTTTAATGATTCCCTCGGGTGTCCTTTCGATAAAGAATACGTATGGGATAATTCAAATAACCTGACGCCGCTCCGTTGGTGGAAGAAATTTCTCTGTGCCGCTTGAGTCAATCCTATGACTAGTGTGGGCCGCATCCATTCCTGCTCTTCGCTCAAGGGATTCTGAATCTTGCCTAAATCAGATCGTCCTGCTTGCCCAAACGTCTTAAGCGCCGTATGACTGGTGAGACTGTGCGTCCGCGCTTCATCATACCCCAGTCCCGCTAACCGCCTGCGAAGATCTCTTTGAAATTCTAATAACGGAGAGGGCCCTATGGTTGTTTCTCTCATTGCCGGCAGTTGAGATGGGATTTTATCATAGCCATGAACCCGCGCCACTTCCTCAGCCAAGTCAATTTCTTCCTTTATATCTTTACGGAACCCAGGTACAGCGACTCCCAATTCCTGCTTTCTGCCCCTTGCTTTTTGACCCTTTTTTGAAATTGAAAAACCAAGTCCAGAAAGACAATTTTGCACCTGCTTCTGCGTGATGCCCCCCCCTAAGAGATGCTGAACTCTGTGCACATTGAGAACAATCTTTCGTTCCTGGCTGGTTTTCTTCCCGGCATCCACCCGGGGGCCTATTTTTTGCGCACCGGCAAGCCGAGCTAAAAACTCCACCGCCCGGTCCGATCCAAGTAACACGCTTTCCAAAGGAATTCCCCGTTCAAAACGGTAAGAGGATTCACTCGCCAGTCCTAATCGCCGTGCCGTCCGCCGTACCAGCATTGGATCAAAGCAGGCGCTTTCCAAGAAGGTATTCCGTGTAGACTCGGTGACTTCTGTTTCTTTTCCTCCCATGACACCGGCAATAGCGACCGGGCGAATTTCATCCGCAATGACCAAATCCTGCGGCGTCAACTTACGGGTTATTCCATCAATAGTGATGATCTCTTCTCCCGCTTTGGCGAATCGAATATGAATCGTACTCCCTTGAAGCTTGTCTAAATCGAAGGCATGCAACGGCTGGCCTAATTCAAAGAGAACATAATTCGTGATGTCCACGACGTTGTTGATCGAACGTGTTCCCATAGCGGAAAGACGTTTGACCATTTCTTCTGGAGAAGAGGATACGTTGACTCCTTCGATCACCCGTCCGATGTAGCGGGGGCAGGCCTTGGCGTCGTGGATAAGAACCTTACAGTTGGAGAATGGGTTTTTTCTATTTTCCATTTTCCATTTTCCATTTTCTCTCAGTTTCTGTCTCGTCACCGCCGCCACTTCTCTTGCCACGCCATAGATGCTCAGCCAGTCGGGGCGGTTCGGCGTAATCTCCGCCTCGAAAACAACACCGCTTGCCGTTTCCTCGACCGCCTTCACCTCTAAGCCGGCCATCGTTAAACGATCGGCAAGCTCTGCCGGCGAAAGACGGATATTCACAAACTCCTTGAGCCACTCTAGTGGAATTTTCATTTTCTATTCTTACCCTGCTGTATAGGGCGCGAAATATGGTTTCCGAAAAAACGCGGTCTCGCACTCTCGTGCTCGCCGCTCTGGCTCTCGGAGCCGACCTGCCTTCGGCAGGTGCCCGGCTCCTCCGAGATGTTTTTCTGAAACCATATTTCGCGCCCTTCTGTCATTTAGAACTGCTCCAAAAACCTCACATCATTCTCAAAAAACAACCGTATATCATCAATACCGTGTTTGAGCATCGCGATCCGCTCAATTCCCATGCCGAACGCGAAACCAGTGTATTTTTTCGGATCGTAACCGACCGCGCGAAAAACATTGGGATGGACCATCCCCGCCCCCATGATTTCAAGCCACCCTTTACGTCCACAGACGCTGCATCCCTTCCCCTGGCATAGCAGACAGGAGACATCTACCTCGGCGCTCGGTTCCGTGAACGGAAAATAATGCGGACGGAACCGGATTTTCGTCTCTTTCCCGAAGAGCCGCTTGGCAAAAAGATCGAGCGCCCCTTTTAAATGCGCAAAGGTGACTCCCTGATCCACCAAAAGTCCTTCGATCTGATGGAACATAAATGAATGGCTCGCGTCCACGGCGTCGGGACGGAACACCTTTCCCGGCGCCACAATCGCCAGCGGCGGTTTTGCTTTCTCCATGATTCGAATCTGAACCGTTGAGGTCTGGCTCCGAAGAAGATATTTTCCCCCCTCTAAATAAAAAGTGTCGAAAGAATCACGAGAGGGATGATCGGCCGGAATGTTCAGCGCTTCAAAATTATACCTTTCCGTTTCGATCTCCGGTCCCTCCACGACGACAAAACCAATGCCCTCAAAAACTTCACAGACCTGCTCGATCACCTGCGTCAACGGATGAAGATGCCCAATCGGTCGAGGGACGCCAGGGAGCGTGATATCAAAGGAGAATCGTCTGGAGAGACTCTGCGAGTTCAAACTCGTCTGTTTTTCTTGAAACGCCGCGGTCAGTGTTTGCTTGACGCGGTTAATTATCTCTCCGGCGGCAGGGCGGTCGGATTGAGGGATCTGTCCCATCTGAGCGGTGAACTCGGCCAGCTTCCCTTTTCGCCCAAGATACTGGACGCGAAGCCCCTCTAAAGCAACCGGCTCCGCGGCTTCCTGAATCTGCCGCAGAGCCTCTTGGCAAAGCTGTCCCACTTGTTCAATCAATGGTTGCATCGTTCATTCTGTAGAGACGAGTAATTATTCGCCCTTACCTATGGTTTTTTTCGCGCGCTCGACCAATTGTTCAAATACCTTTGGGTCCTGGACCGCAATTTCTGCCAGCTGTTTCCGATCCAAGAGAATATTGGACCGCTTGAGCCCGTTGATAAATTGACTGTAGGTCAGGCCTAGTTCCCGAGCCAGCGCGTTGATTCTCGCCACCCAAAGCGATCGAAAATGACGTTTGCGCACCTTGCGATCCCGGTAAGCATAGCGCATTGCCTTGATGGTTGTTTCTTTCGCTCGCCGGTAAAGACGGCTTCGATTCCCCCACGCCCCTTTGGCTTTTTTGACCATCCGCTTGTGACGGCGGCGGGTATGAGGGCCTGCTGTGACACGTGCCATTATTGCCTCCTTATTCTAATGTCCAGGGTACAGCGTTCAGGGTACACATGAACCCTGTCCCCTGACCCCTGCACCCTATTTCTTATACCCCGTAGGGGAAGATCTTAAGAATCTTCTCTCGATCTACGGATGCCGCTAAAACGGTCCCGCGCTTTTTCAATTTCACCGATCGCCGTTTCCTCGTCAGTAAATGCCCTTTTCCGGCCGTGGTCCGCAGAACTTTTTTTGTTCTTGTGATCCGAAACCGGCGCCGGGCGGAGCGCATACTCTTCATTTTTGGCATCTGAATTATCCCTCTTCTTTTTTCTCTTTTTCGATCTTCGCCTTGGCGGCCGGGTTAGCGTTGAAGATCATTGTCAGAAACCGCCCCTCCATAAAAGGGGTTTTTTCCACATCGGCAACCGAACTAAGGTCGCTTATGAGCCGGGTCAGCAGCTGCCTGCCCATCTCCTGGTGGCTCATTTCACGCCCCCGGAAGACTACAGTTACCTTTGCTTTGTCTCCCCGGCTTAAAAACTTCTCGCACGCGCGCCGTTTGACCTGGTAGTCATGTTCTTCGATGTGCGGTTTCATTCTTATTTCCTTAAGGTGAATGACCCGCTGGTGTTTTTTGGCTTCCCGCTCCCGCTTACCTTGTTCGTATTTGTATTTGCTGAAGTCCATGATCCGGCAAACCGGCGGGCTCGCTGCGGAAGCCACCTCCACCAGATCCAACCCTGCTTCCTGCGCCCGCCGGATTCCTTCGTCAGGACTCATGACTCCGAATTGCTCTCCGTTAGGGCCGATGACTCGAACTTCTCTGATCCTGATCCTGTGATTCACCCTAATTTCTCGACTTTGTACGCTCGTGGGATCAACTCCTTTCGTTTTTAATGTAGGGATAGACCTATGTGTCTGTCCCTAACGGGCGCACACATAGGTGCGCCCCTACATCAGATTCACTTTAGCTCTTTCTGTACTCTCTCCATAAATTCCTCCATCGTCACAACCCCTTCGTCCTTCTTACTTCCTCGCGCCCGCACGGCAACGGTTCCTGCTGCCTGCTCTCTCGCCCCTATCACTAACATGTACGGAATTTTTTGCGTCTCACAATCCCGGATTTGTTTACTAATGGTGCCGCTTCCTTCGCCAAGTTCTGTTCTTAGCCCGGCGGCACGCAGTTTTGCGGCGATCTGACGCGCGTATTCCAATTGTTCCGTTGTGATCGGAAGGACCGCCGCCTGGACCGGCGC
>JACOVV010000124.1 GCA_016177145.1 Candidatus Omnitrophota bacterium
GCTTTTTCTTCCTGAGGTTTCTTTTCTTCTCTCCGCGCTAACTTCGGTTCCTTCTCCTTAGTATCCGTAAGATTAAATCCACTCTCCCCTTCGGAAGAGAGCGCATCCTTTTTTTCTTCTGAATCCTGCGGATCATTGGGACGATTCAGCTCCGGCGCCCCTTCCGGCTTCTTCAGATCCACCGGATCCGGTTTGTCCGCGGACGCCTCACCCCTCTCCCCATCTGATAAAGGATCCGTTCCTGACGGCCCTTCAGCCGATGATGGATCTGTTCCTAACAACTTGCTCAGGTCAATCACGGAGGGACCGACCTCGGAACCAAACCCGCCGATGAGTCCTCTGCCATAGGGCCGCTTATCCATCTTCGGTTTATCGCTTGATCTTAGCTTGCGAGTTCGTTCTTCCTCTATACCTTTCCTATCCAAGGGAACTTGAACCGCCTCAGCGACTTCGGGAGTGATCCCACCCCCTTTGACCAATTGATCCAAATGTTTTTTGAGTTCTTTTTCATTGCTGACAAGCCGAATAAAATTTAAAATATTGTTCATGGTATAGGCCTCAACATGACCGTAACGCTGTTGGTGCTCTTCCATCCTAGCCAATAGCCAAGGAAGAATATCTTGACGGGCAGCCTCTGAATCAATGAGCTGATGCACTAGAAAGTCAACGCTCATTTTTGATTGGAAAAGGAGGTCCGCGAATCGCGGTCCCGTCTCTTCGCTCCCTTTAATCGTCGGGATGGGATCCACTTCTCCCCGGATTAACTCCAAAAACTGATGTGTCCGCCACTGATGTTTCGGCTTCTTTAAGAAAGCGGCGATCTTAGCGATTTTATCCTGATCGGCATTAGGGAAATAGTTCTCTTTAAGGCCGGCGATAAATTGATCCCCGGAAATGTCTCCCCGGCACCAGGCCATTAACGAATCCGGATTGATTTCATAAAAGACCTTCGCCACCGTACTCTCCGCTGGATAAGCGCCGCTATAATAATCAATCCCCACATCCTCTCCTAAGAGAGCCATACGCGTTAAAATCTGTGTCGTCCCCTCAATAAGGTTTCCTTCGGCATTCCTTCTCTGCGTCATCGCGTGCAATCCTTCATGAAGGATGACTTCCACCAAGTTTTCAAACTCCGGCCGCATTCCCGCTAAATTAAAGTAGACATATCCCTCAGTTGAAACTCCTCCTTCGATTATTTGTCCGGATTTTCTCCCCCAGACATCGGTCACGAATATCGGGATATCGCCCCTTCTTAAGAAACGCTGTAAGTCCGGATCATTGGGGTCTCCGCTGGGATTGACAGCCCAAAGAGTCGCGGCTAAGATCCGGTCCGCGTTCATGCGCTCGTCATTGAGCCAACTCAGCAAACGTGCTTCATACTCGGCGGCAGGGAAATCTTTATCAAGTCGTTTGGCTTTGATCTCTCGCTGAACTTTCTCTCTTAATTTTCCGGAGGTAATATCCTGGTGAGTTCTCTCTTTCCAATTCTCAAATTGTTCATGATAAAGCTCGATCAAGCGGGTCAAGCGAACCCGGTCATCCGGTGACAACCGGCGCAATCCAAAAGGATCCGGCGCCGGCTCATAGGGGCCTTCCCGTCGAGCAGGTTCCGGCGCCGTGATCGAGACACCTCCCTTTCCTGCTTCCGGGGCTGAAACCGGCGCATGGAGTGAAGCGATTACTTCCTGACTCGCTGATTCTGCCGAAAGGCTTGGATCTTTTAGCCCGATTTCCTCCGCCATCGGCTCCACTGTTCTTAAACCTTCTATCTCCGGCAATGAAAGTGCTGATCTTTCCTTTAACATTTCATCAAGATGCCGAATGAGTGGGCTGTCTTTCTGGTTTAAAATTCGCTTGGCTCGTTCCACGCTGACAAAACTCTGCCAGTCCATCCACGACCGTTTAGCCCTCAGATAAAGCTCATCTACTTGAACCTCCCGCGCGACTTGAGCGATCATCTGGAAACCTTGTATACTTTTTTGGACCGCTTCTTCTCTTTCCGGATGTCTCTGTGCATCAAACAACTCATGAATCTGATCGCCGCTTTGGGCTAAAATGGACGCGTAGGGAAACAAAGCGCCAACGGCGTATAGTGAGACCATAAAAATTTTGTTCGCCTGGGATCGTGCGATCGTTCCAAACTTCCCCTTTCCTTCCTCGATCTCGATCCCGTAAGCTTCAACCCGTGTCCTTCCCGATCGCACTCTACTGACGGTTTGATCCCATCTTTTTACCGCTTCTCTCCATTCTCTTTTTCCATCTCTGCCCACCCCAAAATCTTGCCGCTGCGGCCCTGCCTCCTCCTTTAAAGCGAGATGGAGCGTTTCAAAATATTGCTGCTCGACTCGCCCCTGCCATCCGAAAAGCTGTTCGTCGTATTCGTATTCCCTTTCTGCAATATCGCTGTACTGGTTGGCGAGGCGAAGCACTCGATCGCGCAATTCGGAAGCTTCTTTGAACAACTCCGCAAGCTGATATTTGGGGGGGTGATTGGAATAGCGATGATAAACTTCGTTGGCGCGGTCCACCAACTGTTGCATTTGCCTTGCCAAAACCTGCTGTTGGTAGAACCGCAGCGCTTCCATCCTGAGCGCCTCAATCTTTGGATTGGAGTGACGCGGCGGCGTTTTCAAAAGTGTTCCAATAAAATCTTCCAATCGCATCGTTTTAAAAGGCTGGTTGAGCGGATCCCGGGTAAACCGGTATTCTACCGTCGCGTCTTCATTGGACCGCCAATAAACCATTAGATGCGTGTCCCAGAAGCGATGGGAATTACTTAACGTCGGGAGGGCCTCTTCCCCTACAAGCATTTGCCGCACGACTTCGTCCCCCTCTTGGATCAAGGCTGAAATCAAGTAGTTCATCTCCAGAAGATAGGGCGACGGCGTGCCGCTGTTGAGCGCTCCCAACCATTCCCGTACTCGATCACTCCCCTCCGGTTCGGTTTCTCTAATGATTCTCTCCAAATAAAACGGATCCATGGTCGTACGAACGCGATCTCTATGAACTTCTATGACGTCGGAAGGGAATTTCCAAGTGACCTCGACTTCCAAAACGATCTCCTTCTGGTCAGTGATTGAAACATCCATGAGTTCATATTCGGCATTTCCCCAGGATCCTCTTTTGTGAACCAACGAGTTCAGCAAATCTTTTTGAGGCGCCAGGATCTCTTTGATGACCGCCGGTAAATCCTCAGTCATTTGGGCCATCCGACTCTGAATCAGCTTGCTGAACTCAAGTTTCTCCCACTCGATTACCGCATCAACCAGTACTAACCTTTGTTCGATGGGATATTCCTCCTTTAATTGAGAAAAGAGATTTTCATCATCAATCTTCCCAGAAAAAATCATTGAGTCTAAAGTATGCCGGTTGATCGTAAGCTGGTGGGGTTTTCCATAACCTGACAGTGGAACTAAATCAGCGGTGAAAGAAATTCGAGTTTCTTTGGCGGTTTTTTCAACATGGGAACGAATCTCTTTAACCCGGTATGGGATCAGTCCCCTTCTGGGTAACGCAGACTCGCCGGGCGGCTGAATCTCCTGTTTCAGAAAAAGAACTCTATCCTGCGCATCCACCTGAGATATATAGTACGCCGCTTCCAGATCTGACAGGTATCCAAGGAGCGTGCCGCTCTCCCCCAGCGCCAGACGGGTCTTAATTTTAGCGATCTCAAGAGGAATGTTAATCGCTCCCCATCCTCCTTTAGCCGGTTCTTCCCTGATAAAAAGGTATCCTTTCAAATCATTGAGACCTATCAAGCCGCGTTCTCCAGACTCGCTCTCGATCTCAATCCGGCTGGCGGGATGATAAGAAGCGCGATGAACACCGATAATTCTCTTTTTCTCACCTGTTTGAGGGTCATACAACAGGCCTGAAATATCTTCATTTTCCAGACTTTGACCACTCTCGGTCATTAACTGAATAGGGACAAACACTCCGACCTGGTGAATCGGCGTCGTCACTGCGCGCTCTCCGGAAATAAATAACGGTGGAATGTTCAATACATCCGGGAGCAAACCAACTCCCTCGGAGTTTAGGAATGAAATCCGGCTGAGAGTCTTAAAATATTCAAGCTCCTTTAGCGGGTCGCCTTCGTTACGATGAAGGTGAAGAATTTCCCCTGTTTCTTTAGCCCGTGCGACAACTCCTTCTTCTCCGTTTTCAACAACCCGGAACTGCTGGCCTTTGTAATCAAAATCGCGGCCAACCGGAAAATATTGAGCAAGAGAATCAGGGTGCAGCATATCCAGAGAGGGATCTTGATCCCGTGGTTCTAGGCGTATTTTGAAGTAACGCTGTCGCCCGTATCCAAAGGGATTGTCATGTTCGTAAGTCTCCTCGATCCGCGCCCCATAGTGTCTCTGAATGGCTCCGGCGTAACCATTCTCTACAGACGCGTCCATTGTGAGAAAAATATATCCCTCATTGATTAAAGCCGCCTCGACTTCATCCATCAATTTCCCTACGAGTTTCTTACCTTGGTAAGCAGGATGAATAGCCGCGGAATAAGCGTAGCCCGCATCCTTTTCCCCTCGATGATCTGGCCCCACAAGCGCGTACCCGACAATTCTTCCGGAGATGGTCTCCTTAAGAAGGAAAACTCTATTTTTGGGATCTTCAAAACTTTTGCGTAACTCTTCGCTGGTATATCCTTTGCCTTCAAATGCAAGACGTTCTATTTCCCAAACATCGGCCCACACTTCAGCTAAATGATTTGTTTCAAAGAGAAGCGCTTGGTAACCAGTTTTACTTTGGATTGCTTCTATTACTGGGTCAGCCCCTTGCGGCAACCCAGCCCTAGGTGAGAGAAATTGCGGCACCTGCCAGACCGGCTGCTCCGCCAGCAGGCAGAGGGCTAAAAATAACGAGATAGGTCTTAGATATGGCTTTCGCATCTTCTAGAATCTCCCCCTTTTAGGAAGGTAGAGAAAGTATACCACGGAAACTGCAAAAATCCAGTGTTTTTAAAAGTTTTTATATACTTATATAACTATAATAAAA
>JACOVV010000003.1 GCA_016177145.1 Candidatus Omnitrophota bacterium
ATGCAGACTCGATGAACCCATCTGATGTCCATCGCGACGGAAAGAAAAGAATCAAGAATCGGCAAGCTGGTGAAAAAAGTGGGGTCCACGGGAGCCAGTAATCCTAACCGGTAAGTGATGCCGGCGCCATGAAGCTCCCAGATAGCGGCTAACAACGTCAACAGCCACGCTCCGATCAGCGGTCGACGCAATAACTCAAGGATGAGAAACGGACTGATCCATAAAAGATGCCGCGGCCTTGTGGAAACAGTCACCCACAATAAAAGCAATAAAAGCGAAAAGATACTTAATAACGGCATTGTCTTTTTTTTCCTGCTGAACGCCAAAAATACAACAACCCCATAACCGATCAAAAGGAAAATTAACGGTAGTTTGGATATCCCCATTACCGAGGGGTTGATTTTCCAATAGGCGCCGGCCAGGACAACCCAACTTTCCAAGACAACCCGCGCGTCTTTTGAGAAGAAAAGCAAGACCGCCACTGGGACCAAACAAGAAATCATCAGGATTATTTTTCTCCGCAGTTTTTCGCCTATTGAAAAAGCGATTCCCGGCGCCAGATAAAAAGGGGCCAACTTCACCAGTCCTCCCGCCCCCAGCATGGCCATTCCTATTTTAGGGTAACGGCGTTCAAACATAAAAAAGCTAAGCACCAAGAAAAACGTCACTAAAAGATCAATCTGTCCCACACCGTAACTGGTGTGCAAGACCAGTGGATTGACCATCCAGAGGCGGTAGGCCCACGCTTTGTGAGCCGGCTTATCGGCAAGACAGACCAGCATCCACGCGATCGCCGCGTCAAATAATAAATAATGGGCTTTAAACAAGAATAACGTCCTAAACAGATAGGGGTCTTGAAGAAGCGAAGCGAAATGCACGGTACTGCCCCCTTGATGGTAAAAAGCCAGGTTTTCAAAACGAGCCATTAAGGACGCCAGCGTCGGCAGCGCCGGCTGGAGCAGTTTCTGAAAAATAAGGGTTATATAAAATGTCAGCGGAGGATAATAAGAATAGGGGTACTCCGGGAATTTGGATTGAAAATACTGGTAGATATCGAACCGGTTTTGCTCAATCGCCGTAAAGGGGAAATAATGCACAAAAAAAATGTCAATGGTGTGGAGGGTAAACGGCATTATTAAAAAGCGAAAAAATAAACCGAGGCAGGTCCAACGAAGAACAAACCGCCAAGAAAGCATACGATTAGCCGGTCTTTTTAAAAATTGACATGATAATATATCCCCCAAAAACCGCCGAGAGGAAACGATCGACCGCTTTTGTGAGCCATTCCGGGACGGTAAAGTAAATCTGTCTCAAAAATTTTGTTGCCGGCTCCATTCCTACCAGCTTAAATCCCTCGATTAGAATGCCATTAAACCCAAAGTGATGTTCACCGGCAAACTGAAGACGATCTTGTGCGAAATGCGCCAGACTCTCCACAGGGGTCTCTTTTCCGTAGGTCCATCGCCCTGTTCTCTCTAAAGCGAATTTGCCGAACCGGTAGAAAATACTCTTCGCATATCCATTCATTGTAATCACCCAGCCGCCGGTCTTGCAGACCCGCATCATTTCCAGAAGCGCCTTCTCCTGGAGACCGGGGTCAAAGTGCTCCAACAATCCCGAATTGAACACCACGTCATAACTGCCTTCCCTTGCCGGAATTGAGAAAACCGATCCCTGGATGAAATGAGTTTTCCCTCCGCCTTTAACAAAACCTTGTCTTCCTATTTCAAGAGCTTGACAGGTAATATCCAAGAGAGTCACCTTGGCTCCGCAACGCCAAAGTTCCAAAGAGGTGTTGCCCGTGCCGGAACCCGCTTCCAGGATTTCTAAATCCTTGAGAAAAGGCAAAAATCTCTTGAGTTCTCTAAAGACATGGTAGGAATTAATTTCCCTGTCCGGGATGGCAAAACGGAGATGGTCCCAATGCTCTTCCCATACCTTTTTTACCTGATTTTCGTTTCCCGTGGTTGCTAGTTCTCTAGACAAAAGCAGCTCCCCATTTAGTTACCCCTGAAATGACCTTCAAAATCGATGGGCTCCTGGTGGTCGGCGCATCCACGGTCGGTCGGCGCGTCGGCCTTCGTCGCGGCCTTCTGGACAATCCCCTTCTTCAGCATCCACGCTTCCACTTCATCCCCACTGACGTCAGCCAGCATTTGGCCGTTGATCTCCACGCAGGGAGAAAGCTGTTGGCCGCTTTTCTTGACCATTTCCTCATAAGAAGACGGATCGTTGATAATGTCCTTCTCCTCATAGGTAATGTTATATTTCTTAAAAATAGCCCTGACTCCCTGGCTCCAGCCGCACATCGGTTTGAGGTACGCGACGATTTTCAAGTTTTGAGTTGTTGCCATAATTGTTCCTCCTTTTTCATGTACGTAGGGGCGGGTTTTAAACCCGCCCCTACATTAGAACTCCCGAACCTGTTTTAAATATCCCTCGTAATTTCGTTTGATCTCAGTAATACTATCACTGCCGAATTTCTCCAGGAACGCCCGCGCCAATTCGAACGCGACAACCGCCTCACCGACGATTCCCGCGGAGGGAACCGCGCACACATCCGAACGTTCGACGGTCGCCTTAAAGGGTTCCTTCGTGACCACGTTGACTGATCTCATCGCGCTCCGAAGAGTCGAGAGAGGTTTCATGAAACCACGGACCACGACCGGTTCGCCGTTGGTCATCCCTCCCTCAAACCCGCCGGAACTATTGGACTCGCGATAAAACCCTCTCTTTTTGTCGTAGAAGATTTCATCGTGAACCTCTGATCCCGGTTGAGTGGCGGCAAGAACTCCATCTCCTATTTCGACCGCCTTCACTGCCTGTATGGAAAGAATTCCCGCCCCTAACAAACTATCCAGTTTTCGATCATAATGCATGCAGCTTCCCAAACCGACCGGAATGCCGACCGCCACTACTTCAAAAATACCCCCCAAAGTATCTCCCGCCTCTTTTGTCCGATCGATTAACTGAATCATCTTTTCTCCCGCATCAGGATCCGCGCAGCGAACCGGCGAAGACTCAGAGCGCTCGACAATCCTGTTGAAGTCGATCTTCCCCTCACTCCGAGCGCGGACACTGCCGATTTGAATGATATGGCTCGTGATCCGAACTCCGAATTCCTTCAACAGCAGTTTGCAGACAGCTCCCACAGCGACGCGCGCGGTCGTCTCCCGGGCGCTGGAACGTTCCAAGATGTTGCGCACATCGTGATGATTATATTTCAGGCCCCCGGTCAGATCGGCGTGTCCCGGTCTCGGGTTATTGACCTCGGGAAGTTCCTCGATTTTGTCATCTTTATTCTCAACGCGCATGGCGATAGGAGATCCCAGTGTGATTCCTTTACGCGTTCCGCTTAAGAAATCAACAACATCCTGTTCGATGCTCATTCTCCCGCCGCGTCCATACCCCATCTGCCGGCGTTTGAGCTCCCGATTGACGAATTCAACGTCAAGCTCCAGCCCTGCCGGACACTGTTCTAGAACAGCTATCAGCGCTTTCCCGTGAGATTCACCTGCGGTAAGATAACGCAGCATAAATTTCCTCCTAAGGAATCAAAGATTTTAAAATTTTCTCCCCCCAAAACAAAACAACAAACGTCGCCAGAGAAAGAAACGGCCCGTAAGGAATGACATCGCTTTTTTTTACCCACTTAATAACCAGTCCCACCACAGATCCAAAAAGAGGAGCGATGAAAAAAATCAAAAGGACCTGCTTCCATCCTAGAAGAGCTCCCAGCATCCCCATCAGCTTCACATCTCCCATCCCCATCGCTTCTCTTTTGAAGATCAA
>JACOVV010000125.1 GCA_016177145.1 Candidatus Omnitrophota bacterium
GCATCACCGTGAAAAAAATGGCCATAAGAGGACTGATTAACAGCGGGACTGCGAATTTTTTGCCGATGGCTTCCCAAAAGTGGAGACCGCCTTCTGTTCCCGTAGCGATGAGAGCGGCCCCGGCCAAAGCGCCCACGAGACTGTGTGTCGTCGAAATAGGCATGCCCGTTTTAGAAGCAAACAAAACTGTGAGTCCCGCTCCAAGGATCACGGCAAGAAGGAATGCCGGTTCGGCGATAACAGCGTCGGGGACCAGTCCTTTGCCGCTGAATGAGTGAATGAGTTTTTGTGACAGGAAGAAAGCGGTTATAGAGCCGGCAAAGGTAGTCACCGTCGCCCAGTTGAGCGCTTTCCGGTAATCGGCGGTGCTGCTGCCGAAAAGAGTAGCGACTCCTTTGAAATTGTCGTTAGCGCCGTTGGCATAGGCAATCAGAAAGGTCGCCGCCAAAATCAGAAATTCAATCATTTAATCTCCAATCGTAATCTAAGTAACGAATCTGATACGGGTTCTTCTTCACTTCTTGTCTGACGTCTTCATCAAGGAAGATCCCGACGGCAGTGATCAAATCCGATGGGTTTTTGATTCCGTTCTGAACAAAGTCTTCTTCATGCCATTGAAAAATTTTAGAAATCCAGAGGATTTTCTTGCCGCGATCTATTCGCAGTCCCTTTTGGGGATCCCTTAGAAATTTTTTCGCCTGGCTGTCGAGCTGACGATCCAGAGAGTCGCCTTGATAAGGAGCATTGACCAGTGCCGGGCAGCTTTGGGACGCGCATACCAGGGCAAAATGGATTCGGGGATCGCCGAATCGGCGTAGATGTTTTTCGATCTCGTTGAGACTTTTTGGCTCTCCGGCGATTTTATAATCACGGCTGTCAAAGAACTTCTTTACCTCTTTCACCGATTGAACCGGCCAGTGATTTAAGACCCCTCCAATGACGGCGGCGTTGTAGGCGTTGATCCAGAAGGCCATTTGCTCCTCTCTAGATTTCTGCTGCAGGTCGGTATTCTCCAGTTGCGTGAGATATCGCTGCAAGGTCGTTCGTTCTGCAAGCAATCCTTTGTACTGGACTTTCCCCTGATTGACATGCTTCGATAACAACTCCTGCCACAAAGCATGGTGGACCTGTGCCGAAGCAAGAGAGGCAACTCCGGTAGAAGCCAAGATCCCCGCGATGACGGTCAGCATTTTCAACAACATGACGTCCCCTCTTCGGGGCGGCAAGATGCCTCTGTCAGCGTCGCGGCCGTGCCATCCGGTTCCATCACCACGAAAGAGCCGATGTAAGGAGGATGTTTCAGCTTCGCGGCCGTGTCGGTGCATACCTCAATCGCTTCATTGCGCGGGAAAAGATGCCCTTCTTCATCCATGAGCGATTTAAACGGGCCGAGGTAGCGCGCTTTTTGCCCGATAAAACAACATCCCTTTGTTTTTTCAAACTTGAATCCCCGCACTGTCACTGAATAAAAATCATACCCTTCGATGCTTCTCCAGTAGACTTCTTTCAGAATGGAAAGTCCGTAAAATCCGGCCTTTTCCAGCATCGCCAGAAACTGCGCTTCTGTCAGCGCCCCCACGGTGCACTCCCCCCAAAGCTGGGGATTGATTTTCAAACGAGGCGGGACCTCCCGGCTGGAAACGATGTCGGCGATGACGACTCTGCCATGATCCTTGAGCATTCGCCAGATCTCTTTAAAGACTGCCGGCTTATCGGGTGAAAGATTGATCACGCAATTTGAAGTAACGACGTCCACACTTCTATCTTCTACCGGGACCTGTTCTAAATACCCTTTGCGGAATTGGACGACATCGTAACCGAGTTTTTCAGCGACGAGTGGACGATTTTCGTTAGCCACTTCCAGCATCTCATCGGTCATATCAATACCGATCACCTTCCCAGACGGCCCGATTTTTTTGGCGGCGATAAAACAGTCAATCCCCGCGCCGGAACCGAGATCGAGATAAGTCTCACCGGGGGCGGGCCGCGCTAACGTCACCGGCGAGCCGCAGC
>JACOVV010000126.1 GCA_016177145.1 Candidatus Omnitrophota bacterium
GACCCGGTCGAATACCAGATTGGGGGAATTAATCAGGTGCAGGTAAAACCGCAGATTCACCTTACTTTTTCCGCGGCTCTTCGTTCCATGCTTCGGCAATCGCCCGATGTGATTATGGTCGGAGAGATTCGAGATGCGGAAACTGCCAACATCGCCATACAAGCCGCTTTGACAGGCCATTTGATTTTAAGCACTCTTCATACCAATGACGCTCCTGGAGCCGTAACGCGCTTGATCGACATGGGAGTCAAACCCTATCTGGTGGCTTCGACGCTTCAAGGCATACTAGCCCAGCGGTTAATCCGGACCGTCTGTTCTTCCTGTAAAGTTCCCTACTCGCCCACCCAGGACGAATTGAAAGTGCTTCAGGAAGTTCCGGGGGAAGGCCAATATTTTAAAGGAAAGGGATGCGACCAGTGCGGGAAAACGGGTTTCAGAGGACGCGTTGGAATCTATGAGCTTTTTAAAATGGAGGAACCGATCCGGGAATTGATCTTTAAACGGTCTCCAGCGAATCAAATCCGGGCAAAGGCGCGTGAATTGGGCATGAGGACTCTTAAAGAAGATGGACTAGTGAAAGTAAAGCTAGGGTGGAGCACCGTGGAGGAAATTTTCCGGGTCGCGCAGGAGGAAGATTGAAATCCGGGAAATAGAAAATGGAAAGATTAATTAATTATCTCTTAGAAAAAGAGCTGGCGACTGAACAACAGATCGAAAAGGCGAGAGAACAACAACGCCAGAGCCAGCAGCCGATGACTTCTCTATTGATTGAGTTGGGGATTCTGGATCGTGGAGGATTGCTCAAGGCGCTCTCAGAGGCCTCCGGGATGGAGGTCGTTGACTTAGAGCGGATTTCTCCTGAACCGGCAGCCCTTGAGAAGGTGCCGGCTTCCCAAGCGCGTCTCTACGGAGTCATCCCGCTGAAATTTCAGGATAACTCGTTGACGATCGCGTTGTCTGATCCATTTAATCTCCGTGTCGTTGACGATTTGGGGTTTACCACGGGGGCCGAAATTATCGGTAAGCTGGCTCCTCGGGAAGACATCCACAAAGCTATCCAGAAAATTTACGGAAGCCAATTGGAGTCTTTGGGGGATTTGGTGGGAGAAATTGAAAAAAAACTGACTGTCAGTTCTGTCAGTGAGACCGACGCGGAAAAATTAAAAGACCTGGCTTCTCAAACTCCGGTGGTGAAATTACTTGATACGGTTCTTCTCCAAGCCGTGAACGATAAAGCCAGTGATGTCCATTTTGAGCCTTTCGAAAACGAGTATCGTATCCGTTATCGCGTGGACGGCGTCATTTATGAATTAGTCAAACCGCCCTCTTCTCTTCACTTGGCGATTGCCAGCCGGATCAAAGTCATTGCCAATCTTGATGTCGCGGAGAGCCGTCTTCCTCAAGACGGGCGAATTATGATGACGATCGAAGGGCGAAATGTCGATCTTCGTGTTTCCACGCTGCCTACCATTTACGGCGAGAGTATCGTGATGCGAGTCCTGGATAAATCGGCAGGGCATCTGGGATTGGACAGGATTGGCATCCATGAAGACACTCTGGGCTTGATACGCGAATTTATTCAATTGCCAAACGGTATTATTCTGGTGACCGGCCCTACTGGAAGCGGTAAAACAACGACCCTCTATTCAGCTTTGAAGGAAATCAACACGGTGGACACGAAGATCATTACCACGGAAGATCCTGTCGAGTATGATATCAGCGGCTTGATTCAAGTCCCCATTAATCCGAAGATTGATTTGACCTTTGCCAAGAGCCTCAGGGCTATTCTGCGTCAGGACCCTGATATCATCATGGTGGGGGAGATTCGCGATGAAGAAACGGCGCAGATCGCGACCCAGGCGGCGCTGACAGGGCATCTGGTTTTCAGTACCTTGCATACCAACGACGCGCCGGGGGCGGTGACGCGGCTATTGGATATGGAGGTAGAACCGTTTCTAATCACCTCGACTCTTCGCGCGGTGATTGCTCAGCGATTGGTTCGCACTCTTTGCCAAGGGTGTAAACAGGAATATTTCCCCACCGATGGGGAGTTGAAAGATTTAGGGGTGACGCGCGAGAAATGTGCGGTATGGAAACATTCTGATGTGTCCCCGCGTTTTTCCCGAGGAAAGGGGTGCGGTCAGTGCAATCAAAGCGGCTATAAAGGGCTTACAGGAATCTATGAAATCTTTGAGCTGAATGAAGAGCTGCGCGCCATGATTATTGAACGAGTCCCTTCCTCCGAACTGATGCGCGCGGCGCGCCAAAGAGGAATGAGAACATTGCGTGAGGACGGCATTTTGAAGATCTTGGAAGGATCAACAACGGTGGAAGAGGTTTTGAAGGAAACACAATTGTCGTAGGGGCACATTGCAATGCGTCCCTACCTAAAAGGGGAGAAATGTATGTTCAGACGAAAGCAGAAAGGATTCACCTTGATTGAGTTGTTGGTTGTCGTGGCTATCATCGCGCTTCTGGCGGGGCTGGTGACTTCCGCGACTCAAAGCGCTCGAAAGAGAGGAGCGCGGGGCAAAGCGGAAGCCGCCATTGCCACGTTGGAGGCCGCTATTGGGATGTATGAGACCGATATAGGAGATTTCCCGGAAAGCGGGAACGAAAGCTTGGTTAAAGCTCTCTCGGATGAGACGGCTAATGAGCAAAACTCAGGATGGGCCGGGCCTTATATGCGATTTAAGGAAAAAGAACTGGAAGCAGGGCAGTTTGTGGATCCCTGGGGGAAGCCGTATGTTTACGTCAAAGGGGGAGCGCATAACGGGAACAAATTCTATGATTTATACAGTCTGGGACCCGATGGCGCGGAATCGGAGGATGATGTTATTAATTGGTAGAAAAGAGAAGCAGGGTGGTTTTAGTCTTATCGAAATGATGGTCGTCTTAGCGATCATTGCTCTTGTCGTGGGAATGAGCTTGCCCTATTTTGGCCGGTTTACGGGAGGGAATGCCCTTCGCGCCAGCACTCGTCAAATCTCCAGTTTGATCTATACCGCCAGGAGCCTGGCGATCACGCACCGTAAACCCTATGCCGTTACCTTTGATGTGATGGAGGGGGATGTCGCTGTAAAAGATGCCGGTTCCTCAGAACTAGTGGAAAAGCAATACCACCTTCCAGAAACTATTTCTCTAGAGCACCCAGAGGGGGCAGATCCGGTAGGTTTCAAGGATGACCGGATTGTTTTTACCCCAACCGGGGGAGTTTCTGGCGAAACAGGAACCCTCTGGTTAAAAGACAGAAAGGGGAATACGGCTCAGATCACTGTTCATCAATCCACGGGCCGTCTGAAAGTAGAGCTTGACAAAAAATAGCCGGTTGTGTATATTATTAAAGCAGTACAGTAGTTATAAAAATGTTGTGCCTTGATAAGGTAAATAACTCACCTTAATTTCTTTTTAAAAATCCTTGAATTCTTGCTGACGAAAATTAAATTCATCAAAAAACAAACCAAGCCCGATAGTCAATTGTCATCCTTCATTCATGTCTAAACGCTTGTTTATCATTGATGGAAACTCATTCTGTTACAGGGCCTTCTATGCCATTTCAGCTCTTTCAAACGCCAAGGGACAACCGACGAACGCGGTGTACGGTTTTATCATGATGGTCAAGAAACTCCTCCAAACGGAAAAACCCGATTATCTCGGGGTGGCCTTTGACATGAAAGGCCCGACACTCCGGCACAAAAAATACGAACTGTATAAGATTCATCGAAAACCGATGCCGGAAGGGCTCGCCAGTCAGTTCCCATGGATTAAAAAGGTTCTCGCGGCTTACGGGATCCCTGTCCTCGAAAAAGAGGGATTTGAAGCGGATGACATTTTAGGAACCGTTGCCAAACGGTTTGCCAAAAAAGGGATCGACGTGCTGCTGGTGACGGGGGACAAGGACGCGCTTCAATTGGTCAACGACCATGTTTTTGTGTATAACACCCATCAGGAGGGATTGATTTACGACGCCGCGAAGGTAAAAGAGAAGTTTCAGGTGGACCCCAAACAAATGCCCGACTTAATGGCCCTGATGGGGGACTCTTCGGATAACATTCCGGGTGTCCCCGGGATCGGTCCCAAGGGGGCGGTCCAAATGATCCAGGAATTCGGGACGGCCGAGGTGTTGATAGAGAAATCGGGGAAAATCAAAAACGAAAACCGGCGCCGTCTCATTCAGGATCATGTTGATCAGATTCGGTTGAGCAAGGAGCTGGCGGTGATCGATTCCGACATGGACCTGGAATTGGACCTGGAGAAATTTGCTCTCCAAAAACCGGATGAAAAAGAACTGATGAATATCTTTCAGGAGCTTGAATTCAGAATGCTTTTAAAGGAGTTATCCATTCAACCCTCCATCTGGGAAACGAAATATCGCCGGGTTTCACGGCCGGACGAAACGGGTGAAATGGTCAAAAAACTGCGAGAGCAAGAGTATTACGCTTTGGATTTTGCAGGCGGCGACGGGGAGGAATTCTTAGGCGCGGCGTTCTCTTGGAAAGAAGGAGAGGTTTTCTATATTGAAAGAAGTCTGTGGGACCGGGTTTTTTTAGCTCTGCTGGCGGATGAGAAAAAGAAAAAAGTATTCCATGATTTCAAGGATAAAAAAGTGAAGCTCCATTTTCAAGGTGTCGCTTTAGCGGGCCTGGAATCAGACACGTTGATTCTTTCGTATTTGTTGAATCCCTCCAGAACGACTCACGACTTGGAAGACCTCTCCCTGGAATTTCTCCAACACCGATTCAGTCAGGCAGACCCGTCCGAACGGTGTTGCGAAACCGCCGATGTCATTCTGCGTCTGCGCCAGACACTGTCCAAACAGATTACGGAGAGAGAACAACGTTCTCTTCTTGAAGAAATCGAACTCCCATTAATTGATGTTCTTGCCAAGATGGAGATGTGCGGAGTGCAAGTAGATCCATCGGTACTGGAGGGGCTTTCCATAAAGATGGAAAGAGAGTTGCGGCGGTTAACTCAGGATATTTATGAAATTGCCGGCTGCGAGTTTAATATCAATTCGCCCAAACAGCTCAGCGAAGTTTTATTTGAAAAGCTCAAACTTCCCATTATCAAACGGACAAAAACCGGTATTTCGACGGACGTGGAAGTATTAGAGAAACTTTCTTTGCACCATCCGCTGCCGAAATCGGTCTTGGATTTCAGGGAATATTCCAAATTGAAATCGACTTACATCGACGCCCTGCCGAAGCTGATTCATCCCAAGACAGGGCGCATTCACACTTCCTATAATCAGGCCGTCACAGCCACGGGGCGTCTCTCCAGCAGCAACCCTAATTTGCAGAATATTCCTGTCCGGACAGAGATAGGACGCCAGATTCGCCGCGCCTTCGTTGCCAGAGACAAACGGTGGGTTCTGCTGTCGGCTGATTACTCCCAGATTGAATTAAGGGTTTTGGCTCATCTGTCACAAGATGAAGTGCTGCTAAAGGCCTTCAAAGAGAACAAAGACATTCACGCCTACACGGCGTCGCTCATTTTGAATCTCCCGGAAGAAAAGCTGACTCAGGACATGCGAAGAATCGCTAAGAGCGTGAACTTTGGCATTATTTACGGTATGAGCGCTTTTGGATTATCGAAAGATATCGGGATTGGCCCAGGCGAGGCGAAGGATTTTATCGACGCCTACTTTAAACGATACCCAAAGGTGAGAGGGTTTCTTGATTCCAAAATTGAACAAGCCCGCAAAGACGGTTTTGTGACGACCCTTTTCAACCGGCGGCGGTATATCCCGGAAATTCACAGCTCCGATCCCAATCTTCGTTCTTTTGCCGAGCGCGTTGCCGTCAACGCTCCGCTACAAGGGACTGCCAGCGATTTAATGAAGCTGGCGATGGTGGCCATTGACCGTGAAATTGCCGAGGAAGAGGATTCCATTGTGATGATTCTGCAGGTGCATGATGAACTGGTTTTCGAAGTCCGCAAGGAAAAAGTGGACTGGGCTATTCCTATCGTGAAAGAATGCATGGAGAACATCGTTCGCTGGCAGGTGCCGATTGCGGTGGATATCAAAGCGGGGCAGAATTGGTTAGAGATGGAGCGTAGGAGATGAAAATCGCGTTCTTTTCCAGTGAAGTTACCCCCTTTACCAAGACGGGTGGATTAGCGGATGTCGCGGAATCCCTTCCTTCCGCTTTGGAAAAGGAAGGCGTCGAGCTGGTTGTGGTCACGCCAAGGTACGGGGCAGCGAAAACAAAAGAAAATCCAGCTCGGATCGGCAAGAGAACCCGGGTCTATTTCGTGGAACATCCCGGTTATTTTTCCTCCCGGCAAGGTCTTTACGGCGACCGGCAGGGGGATTACCCTGACAACCTGGATCGGTTTAGTTATTTTTGCCGTCAGGGACTTGATCATTTGAAGAAAATCGGTTTTCAAGCGGATGTCCTGCACTGCCACGACTGGCAGACAGCCCTGGTTCCCGTCTATCTAAAGACGGCGTATCGGCGGGATCCTTTCTTTGAAAAAAGCAGGACCGTTTTCACAATCCACAATATGGCTTACCAGGGAATATTTCCTAAGGAAGAATTTTCTAAAACCGGAATTGGCGCGGAATGGTTTTCCGTCAACGGGCTGGAATTTTTTGGAAAGATTAATTTGCTCAAAGGCGGTATCCAGTTCGCCGACACGGTCACGACGGTAAGTCCGACCTACGCCAAAGAAATTCAAACAAAGGAATACGGGTGCGGGCTCGACGGGGTTTTAAGGACGCGCGAAAAACATCTGGTCGGGATCCTTAACGGCATTGACGCTGATCAATGGAATCCGCAGACAGATTCCGAAATCGCCTGTAACTATAGCGTTGTTGATTTAGAAAAGAAGGTCAAGAACAAACTGGCCCTCCAGAAGAGCGCAGGTCTGCCCATAGGGGAAAAAATCCCGCTGGTCGGTTTTGTGGCGCGGTTAGCCCAACAAAAGGGGCTGGAATTAATGGCTGGGATTCTCCCCAGGTTCTGCGCCGAGAAGGGAGAGTTTATTTTGCTGGGGACAGGAGAGGATCGGTATCATCGTCTCTTTGAAGAGTTTCAAAAAGAGTGTCCGAAGCGTTGTTCAATTCATCTGAAATTCGACGCGTCCTTAGCCCGGCAAATTTACGCTGGGGCGGATTTTTTCGTGATCCCTTCGGTGTACGAACCGTGCGGTTTGGGACAGATGATCGCCATGAGGTACGGAACAATTCCCATCGTTCGAAAAACAGGGGGGTTGGCGGATACTGTGAGGGATTGTGATCAAACACCGGATGGAAACGGTTTTGTTTTTGAAGAACATTCTTCAAAAGCGCTCTACCATGCCATTGAAAGAGGAATCAAAGCATTTCAAGAGAAAGAGAAATGGGGAAAATTAGTCGAGAGGGCGATGAAGTGTAATTTTTCATGGAAGGCATCTGCCAAGGAATACGTAAGATTATATGAACGGCTTGTAGGGGCGAATAATTATTCGCCCCTACAGGGAATGGATAGAAAAAAATGATTATTGGTATTACAGGTAGTCTTTGCACCGGCAAAAGCACGGTGGCGGGTTTTCTGGCTAGCGAGCGCGGGGCGATAGTGCTCGACGCCGACAAAATAGCCCATGAATGTGTTCAACCGGGAGGGCCGGCTTATAAGGCAGTGATCAGCAGTTTCGGGAAATCCATTATTGGAAAGGATCAATGGATTGACCGTCAGCAGTTAGGCAGGATTGTCTTTTTGGATCCTGCGAAACTAAGAAAGCTGTGCCGGATCATTCATCCCTGCGTTCAGCGGAGATTTAAAGAGGAAACGGCAAAGTTTTTAGAACGAAATTCACAATCGCTTCTCGTTTTCGATGTGCCTCTTCTGATCGAGACCGGAGTGGATTGCGAAGTGGATGTTGTCGTGGTCGCGACAACGACTATTCAAAAACAAACCGAAAGGGCAACGGGTCGTTTTGGCCTCAGTGAACAAGAAGCTCTGCGGCGAATTCAAGCGCAGCTTCCTTTACGGGAGAAAGCAAAACGAGCCCATTTTGTCATTTCAACATCGGGCA
>JACOVV010000127.1 GCA_016177145.1 Candidatus Omnitrophota bacterium
CCGCCGCTCAGGGAGTGGGGCAGGTTAATATGACTACAGACAAAGATGGAAAAGTCCGCCGTTTTCCTCTTCAGTCCGGCGGGTATCTTTCTCTTCCTTATTTAACGGCCCAAGATTGCGGCTACCTCCGGTCAACGGGTGAATTGCCGATGGACGAAGAAGGAAACCTAGGAATTAATTTCGCCGGCAAATGGAGCCAGACTTTCCGCCACTATTCTTTTCTGCAGGTTATTGAGTCGTACGCGCAGGAATTAAAAGGAGGACAGGGGAAGATCCCTTTGAGCGATTTTCGTGACAGTGTTTGTTTTGTCGGGTTGACCGCCGCCGGAACGGAACAAACGCTATCCACCCCTTTAGAATCTCACTACCCGATGATTGGCCTGTTGGCCAATGGATATAACACATTCCTGCAGAAGAAATGGATTAAGAAGGCAGGAGTCCTTTGGAGTTTGGTCATTGCCTGGTGTTTTGTATTGCTGGGATTAGCGGCTCCCTATTTCGGCAAACGTCTGCGAGCTATTTTTATCCTCACCGCGGTGGGTGTGGGATATTCCCTGATCGCTTGGGGTTTGTTCGCCCGGTTCGGTCTTTGGCTGGATTGGGTCTATCCTCTCACGCTATTGGTGATCGGCGGTGTGATCAGCTTAACCCGGCAGGCGGTGGCCGAACAGCATCAGCAGGATTTATTACAGCGTGAATTAGACGTTGCTTATCAGATACAGCAACACTTTCTTCCTTCCCCGATTCCTCAATCGGAGGGACTCTCTATTGCCGCAAAGATGATCCCGGCACGGCACATCGGCGGTGATTTCTATGATGTTGTCTCCTGCGGTAACGATGGGCTCGCGGTGATGATCGGAGATGTTTCCGGCAAGGGAATCCCAGCGGCGCTTTGCATGGCGATTCTCTCCAACGAATTCAGAACGCTCATTCAACGGGAGGCAAAGGCGTCTGAAGTGTTAAGAGGACTGAACCGCCATTTGTGGAACAAACGGCTTAAAGTATTTGTCACCATGTCGCTATTGGTTTACCATAAGTCGGAAGGGAGTTTTACATACGTCAACGCGGGCCACCTCCCATTGTTGAAGGTTAGCCGCGGCCGGAATCAGGTTGAGATTTTAGATCTTCCCGGCGGGCCTCCATTGGGGACCATGCCTGAGGCGGATTTTGAAGAAAGCCGTATCCCGGTGGAAAAAGAGAGCTATTGGTTTCTTTATACCGATGGAATCCTGGAAGCCAAGAATAGGCAAGGCGATTTTTTTGGAGAAAAGCGGTTGTATCTAGAGATAGAAAAAAGAGTTGCAAAATCAGCCGAGGAGTTCCTGGAATCAGTAGTCGGGAAGGTGATGGAGTTCCAAATTGGCAAGGATCTCTCCGACGACCTGACGCTTCTTGTGGTAAACTCTTATTAGATAGGGGGGAAAGTTGGTGGATAAGCTTCCTGAGACGCTTCAAGTGCTTCTAGAAGTCAGCAAAACGATTGTCTCCAATCTAGAACTGGATAAGGTAGCGGAAACCATTGTACTGGAAGCCATCCATGTTCTCAAGACAGACCATGCCGCTTTGTTTTTAGCGGACCGCAAGAGTCAGCACCTCAATTTAACGGCCGCAAACGGATTCAACGCCAACGAATTTAATAACCTTGATCTGATGGCGAGCTGGGAAAGAATCGAGAATGAAATTCTAAGCACGCGCCGCCCTCTGCTTGTCAACGACTTGGAAAAAAGCTCTTTTAAGAATAAGCTCTCCCTGAAATCATTTCTCGCGGTGCCGCTTCAGCAGAAGGAGCGCTTGATGGGAATCTTGATCGTCAGTAATAATCACCCGGGACGGTTTAGAGAAGAAGACGTGCAAATTCTGTTGACTTTGGCGAATCACGCGGCGATCGGCGTGTTGAACGCGGAACTCTATCAGGAGACAGAGGATCTTTTTTTCAGCATTATGGGAGCGTTAGCTGAAGCGATTGACGCCAAAGATACCTACACGCACGGCCATTCGGAGCGCGTGATGCTCTATTCGGAAGGGCTTGCGAAGCACTTAGCGCTTCCTTCCAATCAAGTGAAAGCGGTTAAAATCGCCGCCTTACTGCATGATGTTGGAAAAATCGGTATCCCTGACGCGATCCTTTGCAAAGAAGCGCCGTTGACCGAGGAGGAGTACAAGACCATGCAGCAGCATCCCGCCATCGGCGCTAGAATTGTCCAAAATATTCTCCATTCAGAACTGATTGTGCCGGGAATCCGGGATCACCACGAGCGATTCGATGGAAAAGGATATCCGAAAGGGATCAAGGGAGAAGATATTTCATTGGCCGGGCGGATCGTTTCCATCGCCGACGCTTTCGACGCCATGACAACAGACAGGACCTACCGCAAAAAGTTACCCATCGAAGAATCGATGAAAGAACTCCATCGCTGCGCCGGAAGCCAATTCGACCCCAAGTTAGTGAACGGTTTTGAAGTGTATATTGTGAAGGCGAGGGAGAAATTATTCAAGAAACCACTGCCGGAGGTCGGAGTCGAACCGACATGAGGTTGCCCTCACCAGATTTTGAGTCTAGCGTGTCTGCCTGTTTCACCACTCCGGCGTTGAAAAGTCAAAACTCAAAAGTAAAAAGTCAAAAGTTCTAAATTTTAAGTTGTAATTTTGACCTTTGAGTTCCAACTTTTGAAATTTTTGTCATAAAA
>JACOVV010000129.1 GCA_016177145.1 Candidatus Omnitrophota bacterium
GTAGGGGCGGGTTTAAAACCCGCCCCTACAAATATTGCCATTGTGATCACGGAAGAAGCGAGTGGCTACCGCCAGGAGATGGAGACCTTAGCCCTCCGGCTCTGTCAAATCGGGCTGTCAACGTCGGTCGTGATTCCTGGCGATTTGGAATACCGGGATGAACAGATTTATTATCACAACCAGCGGCTGGATCTTTTATACCGTTTTTTTGAACTCTATGAGCTCCCCAAAATGGATCGGTCCGATTTATTGATCAAGGCGGTAAAAAAAAGAATGGTAAAAATCACCCCTCCCCTGCGGCCCCATTTGGAAGAAAAAATGTGGTTTGCCTTCTTCCACCATCCCGCGCTCCGTTCTTTTTGGCGTGATCAGTTAGGAGAAGAAACTGATTCCTACCTGCAAAAATTATTCCCCAAAACATGGGTTTTAGATCCGCGCCCAATGAATTCAGCAGGCGTCGTCCCGGGAATCGAATTTCGCGGAAACGCTCTTCAAGACTGGCGAATTTTATCGAATGCCACGCAAAAAGAAAGAAGCCAATGGTGTGTCAAACCGTCAGGATATTCCCCATTGTCATGGGGAGCCAGAGGAGTGCGCGCCGGGGAAGATTTGTCGAGCCATGACTGGCGGCAAACACTGGAAGAAGCGCTGGCAAGTTTTACTCGAGGGCCATGGCTATTGCAAGAATGGGGCCATCCGATTCGGGAGTCGTTTCAAATGATTTTTCTGGATGGAATCGAAGAGAAAAAAGAAGTGCGCGGTAGGATTTCACCTTTTTACTTTGTCACAGAAGGAAAAGCGCAGTTAAGCGGTATTTTAGCGACTCTCTGTTCTCTGGACAAGAAAATTATCCACGGCATGCCGGGGGCGATTCTGGCTCCGGCAGGATCAGCCGGATCCGCCAGAGGCTGACCCGCCTCTGGCGGGGGATGAAAAGGAGGGAATTCATGCAACAACCTAACAACGAGGAATTCTCCTGGGATGAAGAAAGATGGGAGCGGTTCTTTTCAGCGCAAGAGGCGGAAGAAGCCAAAGAAGCCCAAAGGGAAATAGAGGGAACTGATGAAGAAATCTGTTATCTGGAAGACCTCTTTGTCTATCAGCTTGCCAAGGACTTTACCGATGAAGCGGTAGAGTATATCAAAGGAATTCGGACAAGACAGAAGGAAATAAGAGATGCGTCGGAAGAATTCGTGACCTGCTCGGCTATGGTGAGCGCGTATATTGCCGCGGGGCACGCGCTGGGATACCATTCAGAGATGACGCTTGCCGGGAATGTGGCTATGTGCCGGCGGGGGCTTCGTACCCTGAAGGAATGTTATCAGGTGCTCAAAAAAATAGAATCCCGCTATGGAGTGACAATTGCTTCGTTGAACTTAAAGGGATTGGCGGAGGAGATCAAGCTTCAGCTTGAATCTTGGATTGCCGAATTGAGAGAGCGAAAAGAATGCGAATGACAAAATTCAGAACATGGGGATTGGCGGTGGTTGCCTTCTTTCTGATGGCGCAGAGTATGCTGGTGCAGGATACGGAAGTACCCCTGGCGCTGTGGTTTTTAGAACAACCGGAACTGTCGAACCGTATGTTCCATCACCGGCAGGAACTGGAGTTTGATCTTTACTTGGTGTTGTTGCAGGAAGAAACGGCGCGAAAAGGGGAAGTTTTGGAAATTGCCATAGATGAATTAGCGAAGACAACAGGTCTTTCCAGAAAAATGAACCGGTCTGTCTACACTCGTATCCTACGGAACGCTTTGGAAGCGCTTGAAAAAGAGTATGGGTTGGTCCAACAATCGGGCGCCGCGGCAAAAGGAGACCCTAAGAAAAAAGACAGAGCGATCCTCGAAATAGTTAAGAAAGAAGGGCAAGAGAGAATCGTGTTACCCCTGGAATATTGGCTTCTCCAGTGGGACGAACGGTTTTCTTTCGCCGGTAAACTTGTCTTCTTGATCGGATTGACTCTTAACCAAGAGGCGGCCGTCAACAAAAGAGGGTGGACAGTTGATCCAGCCATAATCCAGCGGCGCTTCCATCTTTCGCCGGAAGTCCTTGAAAAGGGGATGTTGGAGCTCAGAAAATTCAACCTTCTTCAGGTGCAGTATCATGTTGATCCAAATCAACCCGATCGGCTCCAGGAAGGATGGTCCTTGCGGATGCTCTATCCTCCAACGAAAATCGAGGAAGCCATTAAAAAACTTGCCAAGGAATATGGAGACCAAAGAATAGGGTTTATCCGTCAGTACGCTTCTGTTATCTACGCTGAATGCGACCCTAGTCAGATAGAGCAGATGGTTCTTTTATACAATCGGTACGGAGATTACGCGTTCAGGAAAACGATGGCCGTTGTGGCCGAAGAACCGCACAATAGCCCAAAGCGTTCACTGGAATATGCGACTGCTTTACTACAGCAAGAAAAGCAGAAGTAAGAGGGGACACAAAAGGAGTCATCCCATGAGACTTTTACGCTTAGTGTTATCCTCTGTAAGAGTCGTCTTTCTCGCGGTTTTTTGTGCGCTGGAGATGTCCGCCGGTCCGGCAGATCAAGTTTTTCTTAGTCCAGAAACAACGTTGCTAACCTCGCAAGACAATGATAGACAATTATCACTGTTGTTTTCTCAGTACCGATTTGTTGCTATTTCCCTGGGGGGATCGAATTTGCGCGTCTCTATTAACGACGGACATAACCATGTTCTATCCCGCGCTCTCGTCAAATGGGACAAGATTTACGGGCGCGATGGAGTCAAAACGGCTCTCCCCAATGAAATCATAGAGAAAACTGCTGCTACCATCGAAGAATTAATCAATAAGGCCGGATTGGACAAGAAGGCGGTCCACAGGGTCGTTGCCAATTTAGCCGGTCCAGTGGATGAGGAAGAAGGGATATTCGGATCCGATTTTAAAACGCCTAATCTCCCGTTTGATCGGTATCCATTCGTGGGGCAGTTGCAAAAGGAACTTGACAAAAGAAAGATGGTCGTCAAGGTCACCATCGTCAACGACGCAAAAGGGGCCCTTTGGGGAGAAACATATCACCCAGACGGATTATTAAAAGATTATGCTGACGGGGGAATCGTCATTATTGGGACCGGAGTTAATGTCGCTGTGAAGAAGAACGGAGAGGTCTATTTGGGCCCCACAGGGCGGGAGATTCTCGAAGGGGGGCATAATCTGTTTCAAGTAAAGAGAAACAAGAAGAATCGTGTTCACTACGTATGGACGGGTGATCAGGCAAAAGGAGGCCATCCCATTGAGAGAGGGAAAGTGCCGCCTGCGATCAGACGTCAGGGTAAGAAAGCGGCTGCCGCTTTCTTACAGAAGCAAGCAGAATTCATACAAGAGAATCCTCATTATCCTGTGATGGCGTGGGATCAGGGGATGCGGGATTTCGACGAATATCTTTCAGGCCCGGGGATTAACCAGCGATTAAGACAGGCGGGGCTCAAAGGGTATACCGTCAAAAATCTCACTAAAAAAGCCAAGTTTGGAGACCGCGTTGCCATCGACTGGATTCAAGAAATAGGAACTGAAATCGGATACGCGTTAGCGGCATTTATGGCAGCGTACTCACAGGAGCCGTTTGTGGAGCATTTAGTTTTAGTTTCTGGAGTCGCGGAGAATCTAGCGAAAGGGGTTATCCAAAAAGGGGACAAAGAGGATATTTTGATGAAGAGTATCCGCAGTGGAGTCGCGCGTGAATTGGTAAGCCATTTCGGAATTTCTTTAGAAAGGGCGCGGGTATTGTCCAATGGGGTAATGCGATCCCAATTGACTTACGAAAGGGAATTAGTTTCCTATCAGCCAACCGACGCGGATATTCTTAGAAACAACTTAACCCCGAACCATACAGTGGCGGAGTTTCTAACGGCGCAAGCTTTGTAATGGGAAATGGAATGTGCTAGAATAAAAGCCCCTCAATTTATTTTTCCCGCCGAGATAGCTCAGTGGTAGAGCGCGGCCCTGAAAAGGCCGGCGTGGGTGGTTCGATTCCACCTCTCGGCACCAAATACCGTCGTTCGTGAAGCGTCGTACGTAAGACGTAGGGGCAGGCCCCCGTGCTCGCCCCGGTATTTTTTGTTTAATTCCCTGCAAGAAAATCCCATCTTGATGCGTCTATATTGTAGGGGCGGGTTTGAAAC
>JACOVV010000135.1 GCA_016177145.1 Candidatus Omnitrophota bacterium
GCCATCAGAAGCATTCACTATGGTTCTGTGGAGATTATTATACATGATTCCAAGGTAGTGCAGGTAGAACGGACTGAAAAAATCCGTTTTGAAAAGGAGAATTTTAGCGGACAGACAACTGTAGCCAAGCAACATTCTTAAAAAAAGTTCGGCTGACCAGTCTACTGGAAGCGGAAAAATCATGAGGAGGAACTAATCATGAAACTGATTCCAGTGGCGGCAGGGTTGTTGGCTAGTATGTTTGTTTTATCGCCGGTTGTTTTCGCGGCGGAATCGGATGTGGACCGGTTGTTGAATTTTCTGATTGAGAAGAAAGTTGTGAACCAGGAGGACGCGGCCGTCTTCAGGGCCGATTTAGCGGTCAAGAAACAGGAAGAAAAAGAGACGCAGAAGGAATTCGGCGTCATTGCCGGCAAGCCAATCAAGATCAGCGGGTACACTCAGCTTCGCTACCGGCAGGACAAAACGCTGAATAATGACGGGTTTGACCTACGGCGGGGGCGGCTTGACCTGCGAGGAGAAATTGCCGAGCGTTTCGATTACCGGACGCAGGTGGAGTTTGGCGGAGGATCGGTGATTTTATTGGACGCGATTGCCGGTTATAAGGTGAATCCGTCTTTAAAACTGGCGGCGGGGCAGACGTTTATTCCGTTTAGTTTGGAAAACCTGACGTCGAATACGAAATTGGAAACGATCAACCGCTCACAGGTGGTGGAAGCGTTGGCGGCCCGGAGCAATGACGTGATCGGCAATCAAAATGGACGGGATATTGGGGTTCAGGGGAGCGGGAGCGTTCTTCCCAATGCAGACGGCTATTGGCTGGATTACGCGTTGGGAGTCTTCAACGGTTCTGGCATCAATACCGCGGATAAAAACGAGCAGAAAGATTTTGCCGGAAGGTTAGTCTTCCATCCCTTCAAGGATTGGGCGATCGGCGGTTCCTACTACAACGGTTACGGCAGTTGGGGAACCCCGATTAGAAAGAATGACAGGGATCGGATCGGCGCGGAATTTGCCTATGTCAGAGATCCGATTTCCTTTAAAGGAGAATATATTAAAGGTAACGATGCCTCTGTTAATAAAGAGGGAGGATATCTGCAGGCCGGATATTTCTTTATCCCGAAAAAATTCCAAGGGGTTTTTAAGTTTGACGCTTATGACCCGAATACCAGTGTGGATACGAACGAAACTCTTGTCTACACTCTGGGCGGGAACTGGTATTTCAACAAATGGGCCTTTCTGCAGGTGAATCAGGAGATTAAGGATGAACAGGCGAAAGAGCGGGATAACAATACCCTTACAGGACAATTAACAGTGCAGTTTTAATTTTAATGTTATTTGGAGAGGAGTCATTCACGATGAAAACATTACTTCGCAGTTTACTGGCGCTTCTCATTTTTTTAGGAGCCGGACAAGTTGTTTTTGCCGAAGAAAAAGAGCCGCAAGGGACCGTGACGCTGTCGGGGGCATGGGCGATTTATCCGACAGCCGTCGCCTGGGGAGAGTCGTTCCAGAGAAAATATCCTAAAGTCAAAGTGGACGTTTCCGCCGGAGGAGCGGGCAAAGGGGCGGCAGACGCCATCAGCGGGTTAGTGGATATCGGAATGGTCTCGCGTGATCCGGATCCGGCGGAGATCAAACAGGGGATTCTCCCTGTTTACGTCCTGCACGATGCTGTTTTTCCGGTAGTGAACGATAAAAATCCTGTCCTGGAAGATCTTCTGAAAAAAGGGATCAAGCGCCAGAGTTGGATTGATCTTTACGTCAGCGGAGTTGTTATTCTCTGGGATGAAATCGCCGGGCGCGGCGTTAACAGGAAGGTTCATCTTTACACCCGCTCGGACTCTTGCGGCGCTGCCGCCGCCTGGGCTAAATATACAGGGAATAAAAAACAGGAAGATTTAAAAGGGATCGGAATTTATGGCGATCCGGGGCTTTTGGAAGCGGTGAAACGGGATCTGGTTGGAGTGGGATACAACAATTTCAGTTTCGTCTTCACCCGCGAAGGAAGCGTCGTGCAGGGAGTCCGCGTGGTTCCGATTGACTCCAACGAAAACGGCGCCGCCGATCCGAACGAAATTTTAACCAACAGACAAGAGGCGGTTGAAGCCATCAAGAAAGGAATTTATCCGGCGACCCGGAAAAACTTCTTTTTCCTGAAGAAGGAGGCAAGTCCAGCGGCGAAAGCGTTCATCCGGTTCGCTCTTTCTGAAGAAGGGACAAAGATCGTGGATGAAGTCGGCACCAGTCTCCCGATCTCTAAAGAGGATCGCGAAGCGGAGTTAAAAAATCTGGAATAAAGAGATGCGGTATAGACAACTCAAAGATCAAATCGCGCGGAGGGTGGTTTCACTTTTCTGCCTTTTTACGGTGAGCCTCCTAGTGATGATGGTATTCGGTTTATACGAGCGGGCCAAACCGGTTTTCCACGCCGGCCGTTTGGGAGAATTGCTTTTTTCTTCGGACTGGCACCCGGCGCAGGGGAAATTCGGTTTGGCCTCCTTCCTGGCGGGAACTTTCTGGGTGACGGCGATCGCGATGGTGATGGCCGTCCCGATGAGCGTTTTGACGGCGACTTTTCTTGCCGAATATTGTCCCCGTAAAATCCGTGAACGGCTCAAACCGGTCATTGACTTATTAGCGGGGATTTCACCGGTGATTTACGGTGTTTGGGGAGTGATTGTCATCGTTCCTTTTGTCAGAGATATTGTGATGCCTTTTTTGAGCGAGCGGCTGCCGTTTTTTCCATTCGCCTCAGACAACTACACCGGTTTCGGGGCGTTGACCGCCGGCATTGTGCTGGCGGTGATGGTGGCCCCATTGATGATTGCGGTGATTGAGGAAATCATGGAGACTGTTCCGTTAGGGATGAAGGAATCTTCCATGGCGTTAGGGGCGACACGATGGCAAACGACCCAGCGGGTGATCTTAAAAAAAGCGGGGCCGGGGATCCTCGCCGCCGTGATTCTGGGGCTCTCAAGGGCTTTGGGAGAGACGATGGCGGTTTTAATGGTGGCCGGTTGCGCGATGGGAGTGTTCCCAAAGTCCATTTTTGACGCGGCTTATCCTCTGCCGGCGCTGATTGCCAACACTTATGGGGAGATGATGTCGGTTCCTCTGTATGACGCTGCGATCCTTTTGGCGGCGTTTGTCCTGCTGGTGGTCACTGTTCTCTTTAACATGGCGGCGTGGGGAATCCTGCTCTATATGGAAGCGAAAGAGGCCTGAAGTGGATAAAAGGAAATTGGAAGAAAATATTTTTAAGGGATTGATGGTTTTCTCAACGGTGGCGATCCTTGGGAGTCTGGCGCTGATCCTGGTCACTATTTTTGTCAAAGGAATCTCGTCTCTGAGCTGGGAGATGTTGACCCAGACTCCCAAAGGGGGCTATTATCTGGGCAAAGGGGGAGGGATCTTAAACGCGATTCTCGGTTCCCTTATCTTAGGGATTGGAGCGACGGCGATCGCTTTGTGCGTTGGTTTGCCGACCGCGTTTTATCTGAATCTGTATTTGAGAAAAAAATCAAAACGGGGGATGCTGATCCGTTTCTGCCTGGATATTTTGTGGGGAATCCCGTCGGTTGTTTACGGGGCGTTCGGTTTTACCCTGATGCTTTTATTGGGGATGCAGGCCAGTCTGCTCGCCGGCATGATCACGGTCGCGTTGCTGGTGCTGCCGATTCTCACCCGCGGCATTGATGAAGTTTTGAAAATGATTCCAGTGGAGTTATACGAGGCCTCTTTATCGTTGGGGGCGACCCGGTTAGAGACCGCCGGCCGCGTCATTTTCAGACAGGCCCTGCCGGGAATTTTGACCGCTGTGCTGATCGCTCTGGGACGGAGCATGAGCGACGCCGCCGCGGTATTATTCACGGCCGGATTTACCGATTCTTTGCCGTATTCTTTGCTGAAGCCGGTCGCGACATTGCCGCTGGCGGTTTTTTTTCAACTGGGAACGCCGTTTCCCGAAGTACAGGCGCGCGGCTACGCTTCAGGATTGGTGCTGACGGCGCTTGTTTTGTTTTTAAGCGTTCTTTCAAGAATTTTATCAAAGAAATTCACAAAACACCTGATCCAATAGGAGCGCGAGACGAACTTGAAAACACATATCAGCGTTCAGGAACTAAACGTCCATTACGGTTCTCAAAAAGGACTCAATCATATTTCCGTGGAGATTCCGGATAAAAAGATCACCGCGATCATCGGACCTTCGGGATGCGGCAA
>JACOVV010000018.1 GCA_016177145.1 Candidatus Omnitrophota bacterium
AAGACGCTGGCCCAGCTTCTCGTCCGTTCAGACCTGCCGGAAAAATATCAGCTGACCTGGAGGGGACAAGCATTGGCGCGGGGAGACATGGATGCGGGCTATCTGAAACTTCTGAAAGCGAGCGGCTGCTGTTCACTCACCTATGGAGTGGAAAGTCTTTCCGACAAAGTATTGCTGGCGATGCATAAAAATATTACGGTAGCGGACATAGAATCGGTGCTGAAAGCGACCCGGGCGGCGGGAATTGTTCCCCAAATTAATCTCATCGTGGGGTATCCTGGAGAGGGGGAGAAAGAGTTCCAGGAAACCATCGAGAATTTGAAGCGTTTTGGACAATATATTGACCGGGTTTCTTCTTTCTCAATGTTGACGATGACTTATGGTTCCCCGCTTTTTAGAAAAGCCTGGCGGTCCAAAGGGACACAAGAGGTGATGGAATGGCATCGCCGCTGGGTTCTCGAGGAAGACCCTGACAACACGTTTGAAGTTCGCGACGAACGGTTTAAACGACTGCAAACGGTCGTGGAAGGACTTGGACTGCCGACGCTGGCGGCCCAGCATTACGAAGACGCTTTTGCCCAGGCGCAGCAGGAACTGGCCAAACCGCCCACCGGCAACAGCGGAGAGAATTGCGAATGCGGTTAATGCGGGTTCTCTTGTTAGGATTGTTGACGCTGGCCGTAGAAACTTACCTGTGGTGTCTGAAGCGTTTTCGCGGTTCCGTTATCTTCCCAGGAAACTAAAGCATGCGCGTTCTGTTCGTGCATCCCCATGATGTTTGTTCTTCGCTGGAGCCGTGGACCATCCGGATTCTGCAATTAGCCGCGAACCTGCGGCGGATGGGGCATGAAGCGACCCTCGCCTATTTTCCACGGACAGATAACGCCGGGCCGCGTCCACGCTCCTGGCAAGACGTTCCTCTCGTTGAGCTTGATCGCCGGACCGGTCCCGTTTCGTTCTTAAGAAACACGCTGCAGTTGATCCGATTGGCCGGCCGGACGGATATTCTGCATCTCCAGAAATGTTTCCATTGGGCGGCGGTCCCAGCGTTGATCGCCGGTTCTATTCGCCGCAAACCGATTCATTATGACTGGGATGACTGGGAAGAGAAAATCTACCTGGAGTCCGCTAAACCCCCTTCCGGGGGCATCGCGGGTTGGTTGCGGCTACTGGAGCGATGGATTCCTCAACTGGCCGGAACCGTCACAGTTGCCAGTGAGCGGTTGCGCCAGGAAGCGATTTCACTGGGAGTACCGGAGTCTCGCATCGGTTGGGTTCCTGTCGGGGCGGATCCGGAAGTGTTTCATCCCGGTGTTGACGCGGAAATTCCCCGGCGGAAATGGGGGCTCAACGGCAAAACGGTCCTCTATCTGGGGCAGCTTCATGGCGGACAATACGTGGATCTGTTGCTGGAAGCCGCCTTTTTCGTCGGACAAGAAATTCCCGATGCGCGCTTTCTGATCGTCGGTGAAGGATACCAACGATCGAAGCTTCAGGAAAAAGCGAAACAGTGGGGTTTGCCCAATGTCCAATTCTGCGGCGGTGTTCCTCATCAGGAAATTCCCTCGTATATCGCCGGCGCTGATGTTTGCGTGGCTCCCTTTGAAGAAACAGAGGTAACGCTTTGTAAGAGCCCGTTAAAGATCGCGGAGTATTTAGCCGGCGGGAAAGCGATCGTCGCCAGCCGTGTCGGGGAAGTGGGGCGGATGATTGAGGAGGCGGGGGTGTTGGTTCCTCCAGGCAACGCGATGGAGTTAGCCCGCGGCATTGTGGTTCTTCTTCAATCTCCGGAGAAACGTGAGCGTCTGGGCCAATTAGCTCGCCAGCGCTCGCTGCAGCATTTAAGCTGGCGGCATTCCGCCGAGCGCCTGTTTGAGGCGTACCAAACACTAACGGGCTCTCCATGAAAATCGGTTTTGTCCACTACGAGTATCCGGAAGAGACCACCGGCGGCGGGGCGGGAGTTTATACCCATCTATTGGCCACTTCATTGGCCCAGCGCGGGCACGATGTCCATGTGGTGGCGATGGGGAAAAATGGAGTTTTCACGCGAGAGCAAGAAGGGGTGACGGTGCACCGTATTGTCCCCCGAACGCTCTATCCTCAGAAAGGATCTCTTTCGGAGTACCTGAGACGGCTGGAATACAGTTACGCGGTCCGGGAAAAATTACTTGAGTTGGCCGGAACCGGAAAAATCGAAATCGTCGAGAACCATTTGATCGGAGCGGAGGTGTTTCTTTATAGCGTTGGGCCAATCACTCCAATCGTGACTCATTTAAGCACCACGCACCGGGACGTCGCCCGGTGTCAAAACTGGGAAATGACCAGCGATTTGAGTCTTAGCATGACGCTCGAGGATGAAGTGATTTGCCGCAGTCAGCGTCTTATCAGCTCCACCCATGTTCAGGCGGAAGCGGTGACCCGCCGTTTTTCGATCACCAAAGGAAAAATTTCCGTCATTCCGATCGGCATTCCATTGCCGGGGAAAATAACGACGAAACAGACTCAATCCCAGGCAAACCACAAGAAAGGGACGCATGTTTTATTTATCGGGCGGCTGGAAAGGCGCAAAGGAGTTCATACTTTAATCGAAGCCATTCCCAAAGTGCTGGATCAGGAACCGGCCACGATTTTTTCCCTGATAGGAGCCGATACTTACGCGAGCGCTTCAGCGCTGGAAATGGAAGGAAACGCAAATTCATCCTTCAAACGGCAGCTTTTAATGGTCCTTCCTCAGCGTTACTGGCCGCATGTTCGCTTCCTCGGGTTCTGCGATCAAAAAACACGAGACAAACTTTTAGACGATTGCGATCTTTTTGTGGCGCCGTCGCTCTACGAATCTTTCGGTATCGTCTATCTGGAGGCGATGGCCCATCGGAAGCCGGTCATCGGTTGCCGGACCGGAGGGGTTGTTGAAGTGATCGAAGATGGGAGGAACGGACTTCTCGTTCCTGTGGAAGATTCGGGAAAACTGGCCGAGGCCCTTCTAAAACTAATCAGAAATCCAAAACTTCGATGGGAGTTAGGAAAGAACGGGCGCCGGCTGGTAGAAACACGATACGGTTTAGATTCCATGGTAGATTCAACACTGGAAGTCTATGAAAAGGTGCTTCATGGGAGGTAACTTGCCCCGTGTTGTCTTTATCACCCGCGAAGGATCTTCTCTACCCGGCGCCCGAATCCGCTGCTACTCTTTTGCCAAAGCCCTTGCCCGTCACGGCGTTCAAGCGGATGTGCTCTCCTATGCCGATACCCTCGGAGCCAAAGACGGCGCTCAGGAGCACGAAATGAGCTTAGCAGAAAAGATTCGTTTGAACGCCCGCGCCTACCGTTGGCTCAAGAATCTGGACAGAAGAACGGTTCTGATTATCTCACGGTGCCATTATCACAGCTTTGCGCCAATTCTTTATCATTTGAAGAGCAGACAGCCGATGATTCTCGATCTCGATGATTGGGAAATGCGGGAAGATCCCCAGTACCGATGGGGCTGGTATCCGACCTCCAAAGCCCATTGGCTGATCCGTTGGATGGCCAAAAGAAGCGTCGCTTGTCTTGCCGCGAGCCGTCATCTTGAAGAGTTCCTCCGTCCGTGGAATCGGAACGTTCTGTATCTTCCCACAGGGGTGGATACCGATCTGTTTACTCCCCGCAGTCAGCCATCCGATGAGTTGGTCAAATACGCCTGGATCGGAACCTTTCATCATCGCCAATACGTAGAGGACATTCGGTTTCTCTTAGAGTGTTTTTCTCAAGTCAAAAACCGCCTGCCCAACGCACAGTTAGAAATCGTGGGGGATGGGTTATACCGGGAACAGATTTTGGAAGCCATTGAACAATTTGACAGCGAGCGTGTCGTCTGGCGCGGCTGGATCCAGCCCGATCAAATCCCGGAGTATCTGGATACTGTTCATGTCGGGCTTTATCCCGTTGCGCAAAAAAACCAGTTTACCCTCTCCAAGAGTCCCACGAAACTATTCGAATATATGGCGATGGGAAAGGCGGTTGTGGTAAGCCAAATAGGAGAAGTTGAACATGTTATTCGCCATGGGGAGAATGGTTTGGTGGCGAAGAACAAACTGGATTTTAGCGAAACAATGCTTTGTATTGGAGAAAACTTACTGCTAGGACGAAGATTTGGTCAAGCGGCGGTTCAAAGAATCGAGGAGCATTACTCTTTATCGAAATTAGCGGAGAAATTACTGAATCTTATTTATGTCTCTTGTTACTAGAGATCGCTCCAGAAGTTACTTGATTTTGGCCGTGTTGTTCATTTCGGCGGTTTTATTCACGAATTACCTTTGGATTAAGGATGACAACTCTATCAGGGGGGACGGTTCTCAAAATCATCTTCTTTTCTCCATAGACTTCTACTATCTGCTGTCGGATATTCTTCAAGATCAGACTACTCACCTGTGGACTAAGACAGGTCGAATCATTCAATTGTTAAGTGCCCCGCCAGGGCATGAGAGCGTTTATTGGCCGAATGGGCTTAATCTGACTGCTTTCGTATTTTATTCTCTCTTTGGCAAATCTTTGCTGATCGCTAAATTGAGTTTGTTTCCGTATGTAGTCATTTTACTTTACGCGACATATTCCATCGGCAAATGGATAAGTTCTGGGTTTGTAGGCATCTTGGCTTCATTTGTTTTGTTTATGTATCCCATCATTTTTGAAAGCTCCAGACAGTTTCAGCCGGATCTCCCGTTAACAAGCATGGTTGCTTTGGATGTTTTATTGCTGTTAAAGAGCGATGAATTCAGAAATAGGAAATACAGTTTTCTCTTTGGCCTTTCTCTGGGGTGGTCGATGCTCATCAAGGGGCAGGCCATGTTGTTCATCATGGGTCCACTGGCTATGACCGGGTACCGAATCTTCAGAAACTCCTGGAAGGCATCACGAATTCAAACAGAACAATTACAGAATGGAATAATAGGGGCAATAGTATCTATCTTAATTGCTTCCCTATGGTGGGGGCCCCATCTGGAAATAACCATGGATCGATTGGAAGAACATATCTTACCCAACCATCGAGCCATAGAAGCTTTTTTCTCATACGACGAAAAATACTCGATGGCTGGGCTCTCTTACCATCCGAGGGCATTATTTCACTACTCTGTCAGTCCTGTTCTTTTCTTGATATCGGTATTGTGCTTCATCTCCTTTTTAAGAGGAGAAGCGAGGTATAAAGACCTCTTGCTGGCCTGGTTATTAATTCCTTTTTTGCTATTTAGCTTTGTTTTTACGGCAAAGGACATTAGGTTTCTAATGCCGATTTTACCGATCATGGCGTTAGTGACGGCGCATGAAGTAGGTCGGATTAAAAGAAACGGACAAAAAATTCCTCTTTTCACATTTCTCGTTTTTTTCTCTTTAACCCAGTTCTACTTGCTTTCCTATGCATCGCAAGAAGCGAAACATCTTTCAATAGGTCCATTTCGATTACTAGGTGTTGTAGATGGGTTTATAGGCGCCGACTATGGAGGAGGGCCACCCCATAAAGAAGAGTTTAAAATAAAAGAGATTATCGGGGCCATAAAAGAAAACGCGGATAGGAATAATTCCGTCAAGATAGGATGGATAACAGTCTCACCCTTTAGGCCATCTACTCTTGAATTTATCTATTGGCTAAGAATGAAGGATAGTTCTCTCAACGCTATCAATCTGACGGAAATGCCCAGAAAATTCCTGAGCCAATTTGATTTGTTCGATTTCATTTTGTTCTATTTACCAGTGAAGAATGCTTCTCTTAGATGGCCTCAAGGGGAGGCATTCGAAGAATTAGTAATGGCGCAACACGGGACGAGGATCAACATGTTTAACAAAAATGCCATGAATCGTTGGAATCGCTTGCTCAAGATTCTAGAAGAAGCCAAGTCCAATTTTCAATTAGTCAGGGAAATTCCCGTCGATCAATCGAGCGTCTACTATTTATATAAAAGAAAAAGCGATGACCACAAAAAACGCGATCTACCTTCCTAAATACTTCAATTTGGCGGGCATTGCTATTTCGTTGCTCATCGTTACTATTACGCTTATTAATTATTTCTGGCTCAAGAATGACAATTCAATACAGGGCGATGGTTCTCAAAATTATCTCTTGTTCTCCATAGATTTTTTTTACATGCTATCCGACATTTTTCAAGAACATGGTTTTTCTTTATGGTCAAAGAT
>JACOVV010000128.1 GCA_016177145.1 Candidatus Omnitrophota bacterium
AGCAAAAACTTCCTTTGGGAAAAAGGTTTTCAGTTTTTCTGTTTGACGCCGAAGAGCCGTCATCGGGTCCATTCGCTCTGGAGCAACGTGGATTGGCACCAAATCTGGGATTCCAATTTCGGCGATCCCTACCGGATGGATAAACGAACTCCCGGCGTTGGAGAGCAGCAGCTCCATATGAACCCGCAGGCGGCGAAAGATTTGGGGATCAGCGATGGCGACTATGTCTACGTGGACGCCAATCCCGCGGACCGTCCCTACGTCGGCGCTAAACCAGAAGATCCTTTCTATAAGGTGGCGCGGCTGATGCTCCGCGTGAAATATAATCCTGCCTATCCTTACAATATCATCATGATGAAACACGGCACTTATATCGCTACCGAAAAATCGGTCAAAGCGCACGAGACACGACCGGACAAACGGGCGCTCTCTGAAGGGGGAATGTACCAGGCCAATTTCCGTTACGGTTCCCAGCAGAGTGTGACGCGCAACTGGCTGATGGCGATGCACCAGACCGATACTCTTTTCCATAAGGCGAAGGTGTATATGTCATTTATCTTCGGCGGGGAGGCGGATAATCACGCCGTCAACACCGTCCCCAAGGAGACGTTGGTGCGAGTCACGAAAGCGGAAGACGGGGGTCTTGGCGGGAAGGGGATATGGGCCCCCGCGACGACCGGATACACGCCCTCGGGTGAGAATGAGACGATGAAGAAATACTTAGAAGGAGGATTCGTGAATGCCTAAAGACGAATTCGACCCTGAAGACCCGATGGAGATGGTCGGTGTGGAACTCCCTGGGCAAAGCGAGGAGCAATTAAGGGAGATGGCGCTTTGTTTTGCCGAGGAGTTTATTCGCAGCGGCTGGGACCAGGAAAAACTTTTCCAGATGTTTCGCGCCCCGTTTTATCAAGGGCCCTATCTGGTCTGGAAACAGAAAGGGGATGAATTTGTGCGAGGGGTGATTCAAGATGCGATGAGACGCTGGCGGAGGAGTCCATGAAACAAGTGTACAATTGGCAGCTCAACCGGAAGATGAGTTATCCCCACGAGGAACATCATCCCGGCCGGCAATTTGTTTTTGTCTTCAATTTAAACCGCTGCATCGGCTGTCAGACCTGCACGATGGCGTGCAAGTCCACCTGGACTTTCTCCAAAGGGCAGGAGTATATGTGGTGGAACAACGTCGAGACCAAACCGTATGGAGGATACCCGCAGAATTGGGACGTCAAGATTTTAAAAATGTTGGAAGAAACGAACCGGGGCGGGCAGAAGTGGAACGGTCAGACGTTCACAGGAAAAACTATCTTTGAAGCGGCGGAGAAAAATATCGGATCGGTTCCTCAGCGCGTGCTTGGGTACCTTCCCACCGACGAAGAATGGCGGTTTCCAAATCTCTACGAAGACAGTCCAATCCATAAGAACGGTGATCGAAACGCGTTTCACAAAGAAGGAACGCAGCTTCCAGAACATAAAACCTGGTTTTTCTATCTGGCGCGGCTCTGCAACCACTGCACGTATCCGGCGTGCCTGGCGGCTTGTCCGCGCAACGCGATTTACAAACGTCCCGAAGACGGCGTGGTGTTGGTGGACCAGAGCCGCTGCCGAGGGTATCGCAAATGCGTCGAGGCCTGCCCGTATAAAAAGACGATGTACCGTCCCAGCACTCGAGTGACGGAAAAATGTATCGCTTGTTATCCCCGTCTTGAGGGAAAAGATCCGGAGACCAAGGGAGAGCCGATGGAGACCCGCTGTATGGCTTCCTGTATCGGTCAGATTCGTCTGCAGGGATTGGTCAAGATCGCCCCCGACGGCCAGTGGGTGGAGGACCGCTACCATCCCCTTTATTATCTGGTCAAGGTGGCTAAGGTCGCGCTTCCTTTATATCCGCAGTTTGGGACCGAGCCGAACGGTTACTATATGCCCCCCCGATGGGTCCCCCGGAATTTCTTGAAGCAGATGTTCGGCCCCGGCGTGGATCAAGCGATTGACGCTTACCGCGTCCCCGATCGGGAATTGCTGGCGGTCTTGCAGCTTTTCCGAAAGACCAACCGGATTATTACTCGTTATGAAATCAAAGAAGGCCCCAAAGTCTATGAAACTGAAATTGACGGAAAACCGTTTACGCTCTACAACGACACCGTGATCGCGTACAACGAACATGGAAAAGAGATTGTAAGAACACAGGTCGAGGAGCCCTTTTATGTCAGACCCAACATTCACCAGAACACGATCTGATCTTTATCGGGAATTATCGGCGCTTTTGAGGCATCCGAGCCAAATCGCGAAGGGGACTGTCCCCGAAAGGGGACTGTCCCCAACTGCGTTAAAAAAATGGATCTCCCAATACGAAAATAGCTTAGGCCACACAGCCCACGCGAAAGTCCCCGCCTATGAATAAGAGTACGGAGAAGAACACAGCTATCGCCAGCCCCAGCAACTGGCCGACATCACCGCTTTCTATACCGCTTTTGGACTGCGGCTGGACCCTTTGATTCACGAGCGGGCCGATCATATCACGGTGGAGTGTGAGTTCATGCACTTTTTGATCTACAAAGAAGTGTACGCGTTAGAGCATGACGGAGAAGAGAAAGCGCTTCTTTGCCGCCAGGCCGCTTCTCGATTTCTCTCAGAGCACCTGGGAAGATGGATGCCGGCGTTTAGCGCCCGGCTGGCCAAACAGGCCGGAGGAGGAATTTTAAAGGAGATTGCCGAGCGGGCGCTCTCGTTTATCACCGAAGAGTGTCAGCGGTTAGGAATTCAACCCGGCCCCACTAATTTACCGATTCGGGTGATCCAGCATGAACAAGAAACTGACTGTGGTTCCTGCTCTTTACGTTGATCCGTTATTGACGGAGGAAGTCGTTTTTTTAGCAGAGCGGGGTCAAGTTTTGACCCCATCTCCCTTTCACCAGGAGAGGGAGATGATTTACCAGAATTTCCCGTCCCGAGAAAGAGAAGGAGTGTTTCAAGAGTTTTATGAGAGATGGTTTGAAACATTGGGGTTTCGTGGTTTCATCGAACAAATTCTTACGGAATTTCCACATCTTGCCGATCCGTCCGTAACGGTGCTCCTGCGGCGCGCCTCAAGCCGGCAAGAGGAGCGAGGGCAGTTATATAAGGAAGGGAACGACAAAAGAATCGTTATCGGGCTCCAACCTGCGCATGTCCTTGACCACCAGTGGCTGGAGCATTTTCTCCATACGGAACTCATGTTGCTATCGGATATTCTGGACCCGGCTTTTCAGTATTCTCCCGATCCCGATTTTGGCGGGGCGTCGGAGGTAGAAAATAGTTTAATACGTGAACGGTTTTGCTTGTTGTGGGAAGCGTATGTGCGGGCAAGACTCCAACAGAAAGAGATAAAACAGAATTACACACAGCAAGATCTCATTGGGTTTGCTCGAAATGGAAAAAACGTCCTCTAGACGGGAATTCCTGAAAACGTTTCCTTATCAGATGCTGAAGAGCGTCCGCTCGGTGATCCAGGGAGAAAAATTGCCTCAAACCGCGCGGATTCATATCGCGCGCTGCCTCGCTTGGCATGGGATGAATTGCCAATTCTGCTATCTCGCCTGCCCCCTTCGAGAGCAAGCCATCCAAATCCACGATCAGAAGCCGGTCATCATCGCTTCAAGCTGTGACGGATGCGGTTTCTGTCAGCAGGCCTGCCAGACGGTCAACGATCTCATTGCAATCGAAATGGTCCAGAAAGAGGGATGAATTATAATTACGGTAAGCTAAAATTTTTTCGCTAGGTATGATTGATGTCATGGTCATCTCTCACCCATGAATGTTATGATTTCACTCATAATTTTGGAGACTAGAGATTAACGCGCAGATGAATTTTACGCGAGGAGGCATTCTCATGGTGACGATAAAAAACAGAATTTGGATTTTGTTTGTTTTTGTCATGGTATTTTTCATTTCAACTTTGCCCGCCTTGGCCCAGCGGGATCCGCTGGTTCAACTCTTGATTAAAAAGGGAATTATCACCGAGCAGGAGATTGCCCAGATGGAGAAAGAACTGGCGCAAACTCCCGGAAAGGAAGAGGCGCCGCGGGTTGATTTAGCCAAAGCTGCTTCCAAACTGAAAATTAAAGGGCGCGCCGCTCTGGGATATTTTGATTCAGGGGAATCCGGCTCGTATCCTTCCGGTTCCTTTGAAGTCCCCGAAGCGAAGATTCAATTCGGCTTTGAACCGGACAAATACAATACCTTTATTCTCCGCGCCAACCTCAATAATGCCGTTTTCAATAACCTGGACTACTTTTATTTGGATTCCAAGGATTTTCTCCCTTTCCTCGAAGACAAGCCGGTAAAACTTTCTTCCAGGATAGGACGTTTCAAACTGGATTTGGGAGAAGAGACTTGGTCTAACAATTCTGTTGAAGGGGCTCTGATCTCCAATTCGGCCGCGAATACTTCTGGAAGCGACGAAGGAATTCAAATTGGCCTCAATATTGGCGACAAGAAACGACCTCTCAAGGTAACGGGGGCGATCACCAATGGCGTGACCGGCGTCGGGTCGGATACCACAGGACCCAAGGCGTTCACGGGAAAAATAGCGTATCGTTTCTCTGATCCCTTCTATGTGAGTACCAGCTACCACCATTCGGGTGATCTAAAGGCCTCTAACTCCGAAGCGAGTATCGGAGGACTTGTCAGCCGTCCGACCAATGCCCTGAAATGGGATCGGCAGGTCTGGGAGATTGACGCGCGCTATGATTTGGAACCTGGTAAAACGATAGATCCACCCGCTTATACCGATAGTCTGGCTTATCTAAGACTCGCTTATGGCCAGTTCTACGACAACGCGCAGCCGGTGGCGGATCGAGACGGCAATTACGGTTTTGTTGAGGGGCTTTGGAACATTACCGACAAAATTTATGCCGCCCATCGGAGCAGTTTCATCGATTTGGATGGCGATACGACCGCCGCGTTCAACAGCGTCACTGCCAACAAATATACACGTTATTCATTCGGATTGGGATATCGTCTCACCGATGCCACATTATTAAAGACAGAGTATTCGATCAATCGAGCCGGTAAAGCGACGACGGGCGATCCCAACGACGATCAATTCGCGACAGTGATCTCGGCGACGTTTTAAAAGGGGAGAAAACTAATCATGCCGACAGAGACGCAAGCTTACGTGGAGACACTGGAACAACTTGTGGAGAGGGAACTGGGCCGGCGGTCCTTCTTAAAACTGACCAGTTTAGGAATCTTTACCGCGGCGACGGCAACCCTTGCCGCGGCGCTTGAGGCGGCTGTAGCCCAAACCGCCACAAAACGCCGCTACGGAATGGTGATTGATTTGAGGCGCTGCGTTAATTGCAAGGCCTGTACCGTTGCCTGCAAGTTAGAAAATAAAACCCCTCCCGGTGTCTCCTATAATCCGGTCATCGAAGAAGAAATCGGCGAGTTTCCGTATGTCCAGCGGCGGTGGTTTCCCAAGCCATGCTTTCACTGTGAACACCCTCCTTGCACCCCTGTTTGTCCGGTGAGCGCCACCTATAAACGGAAAGAAGACGGTATTGTCATCGTTGATTATGAGAAGTGTATCGGTTGCCGCTACTGCGTGACCGCTTGTCCCTACGGCGCCCGTTACTTCGATTTCGATGAAAACTACCCGGCTCAAGAAACAGAATATGGAAAAATTCCGTCTCCTGAAT
>JACOVV010000132.1 GCA_016177145.1 Candidatus Omnitrophota bacterium
CCTGTCTCCTGTCCCCTGTCCCCTGTTTACGCCGAGGCCAGCAAGAGCGCTAAATATACTCTCGAAGCGGGAGGGTTTACCGCCGGCGGGGCGACGAACAGCGAAAGCGCCACCATAAAAGCTCAGGCGGGGGCGATAGGTGATTTTGCCGGAACGACGACTTCCTCTGAATCCACGGTGACAACGGTGAACCCCGGTTTGATCCAGGTGTTGACGGCCGAGGAAGTGGATACATCGTATCCTTTTGACATCAAGGAAGTTTTCGCGAAAGAATCTCTCACGGGCCAGGCGATTCAACCCTCTCTCTGGCAGAAGGACAACGACCCGCACTTCTACTGGACGGTTTATGGCCCCGTGGAAGGAGTCATCGGTTATAGTTTCGCTCTGGACGCCATTCCTGATGAAGTGATGGACGTGGCCGATTCCGGTTTTTCCTACGCGGAAAACGATATCGCCGACGGCAAACATATCTTTCGCGTCATCGCCCAAAGCAACGCCGGTAAATGGGGCCGTGAGGGAGGGTTTGAGATATGGGTCGACGCCACGTCTCCTTCGGTCATTTCATTTACTCCTGGGAATAAAGTTTTGATGAACTACGCGACGCCGCAAATCCAAATTGATTTGAAAGACGAAGCCAGCGGGGCCGATCCGGACAGTATTGTGCTTAAAGTCAATCGAAGCCAGGTAGAAACGGTTTTTGATTCCCAAAGCCAGAGGGTCAGTTATACCCCCGCTTCTCCCTTGAGGGAGGGGAGCAATTCGATTACTTTTGACGTGCAGGACCAGGCGAAGAACGTCACCGCCGCCCTGATCTGGAGTTTTACCATTGACACGCAACCTCCGAGCGGTCAAGTGACATTAAATAACGGCGACGCGACAACCACGTCCATTACGGTGAAAATAGATATCGAAGCCGAAGACGCCACTACTTCGGTGAAAGAGATGATGATCGGCAATCAACCCGATTTCGCGGGGGGGCGGTGGGAACCGTTTAGCGTGTTAAAGGATTCTTGGCAGCTGGCGCCGGTCAGCGGGGAGCGGACAGTGTACGTTAAATTCAAAGATGAAGCCGGCAATGAATCCATCGGCTACAGTGATTCAATCGAACTCGTGATTATTGCTCCTGAGACAACGATTACCGGCGGACCTTCCGGAGTCACGGAAGAAACGACGGCGACTTTCACCTATTCCGCTTCTGAACCGGACGCCTCTTTCCGGTATCAAATCGACGCCGAAGAATGGTCTGACTGGACGACGGAGGCGCTCGCGGCATTTTCTGACCTGAAACAGGGGAACCATTATTTCAACGTGAAAGCGGGTAAAGACGTGGATGGAAACGGCGTCATTGATCCTGATGAAGAAGATCCTACTCCAGCGACTCGAACCTGGTCCATCAGCGCCAGCGGCGGGACCGAGGCGGGTTCCATAGCGCCGGAGAAACCGGTAAAGTACTGGTATAAAGAATAGGTTGGTGATGTCTACCTCCATTGGTCTTGACATCGGTTGGCGTACCATTAAACTGGTGCAGCTTGAGCAGTCGGCGAAGAAAATCCATCTGGTGAAAGCCGGGATTCATTTGCTTCCGTTTAAGGAGAAGGAAACGGAAACCGGACGGACTGACGCTGTTATTCAAGGGCTTACCCAACTGTTGTCAGAGATGAAGATCCCTTCGCGGTCGCATTTCAATGTCGCGGTATCCGGCCAGTCTGTTTTCATACGTTCCATCCAAGTCATCGCCGTCAGTCACGAGAAATTGCGGCAGCACATCCGTTTCGAAGCGGAACAGCAGATTCCTTTCGCGCTGAACGAAGTCCTGTGGGACTACTGCGTGGTGAACGCGGGAAAAGAGAAACTGTTCCAGAAAACGGAGAAGAATTCGCAGCAGTGGAAAGTTGTTTTAGCGGCGATCAAGAAGAATTTGGTGGATCGTCAGATGGAGCTCATCCAGAAAACCAAGGGGCGATGCCATCTGATTGACGTGGGCCCCGTGGCTTTTTACAACAGTGTTTTCTTCCTGGAGCCGGAGTTTTTTCGTCAGCCGGTGGTTCTGCTGGACATGGGGGCCAGGGGGACTCATCTGGTGATTGCCGGGGAAGATGAGATTTGGATCCGGAGTTTTCCGTTGGGAGCCGATAGACTGACTCAAACGGTAGCCGAAACAATCCGCTCCAGTTTCAATGAGGCGGAGGTGTTAAAGCAAAAAACAGGGATTGAATCTTCACAAGACGCCGCGGAGCAGAAAGCGGTTGAAGCCATGAAACCGGCCGTCACCGGCTTAGTCGAAGAAATCCAACGCTCCATTGAATATTACCATACGCAAGTCCCTGGAGGGGCAAAACGGGCAAAGCCGCAGAAAATGGTGCTCGGCGGCGGCGGAGCGCTTTTAAAAGGAATTGTTCCGCTGCTTCAGGAAAAACTGGGTGTCCCCGTGAGTTTGTGGCCCGGATTCCAGAAAATCCAGAGTAAAAATTCCTTCAACGGAAATCAACTGCAGTTGACGACCGCCATGGGGCTGGCTTTGCGCGGCTTGGTTCATTTGCCCATAGAATTAAACCTGCTGCGGGAAGAAGTGGAGCGGCGTTTTCAGAAAAGAGCTCTCCAGTTCTACGGCGGGGGATCTTTGATGCTTTCGCTGGCGATCCTGGGGATCGCGGTCCAGTCCAACCGGCAGGATTATCGCGGCAAAGAGGTTTATCTGGAGGAGCTCAAGAAGACCATTAAGACTTACCAGTCGTACGAACCTAAAATCAAAGAGTTGGAAATCAGAAATGATCTGCTGAAGGGGGACGTCAAGGCGCTCTAC
>JACOVV010000133.1 GCA_016177145.1 Candidatus Omnitrophota bacterium
CTGCGCGATCGAGATGATGGGGACCGGCGCGGCCCGGTTTGACCTGGACCGGTTTGGGTTTGGCGTCTTTCGTCCCTCTCCCCGGCAGTCCGATGTCATGATTGTCTCCGGGACGATTTCCCGGAAAATGGTCCCCTGTATTAAGAAATTATACGACCAGATGCCCAATCCTAAATACGTGATCGCCCACGGCGGATGCGCCATCGCTGGAGGGCCGTTTCAGTATCCGGGACAGTACGCGATCCTCGAAGGAATTGATAAAATTATCCCGGTGGATGTGTATGTCCCGGGATGCCCTCCGCGGCCGGAGGCGCTGATCGCGGGGATTCTGGCGCTGAAAGAAAAAATCAAAAAAGGAATTCCGCCAGCGGCGCAGGTGGTGAAAGTGCCAATTTCTTCCAAAGAAATTCCGATAACTCCGGCTACATCATCATGACATTAGAAAACACCAGACAGTGGCTTTTGAAAACCATTTCTACTGACCCCCTCTCCCTATCCCTCTCCCCCAAAGGGGGAGAGGGGAAGCATGCCCTGAGCGAAGTCGAATGGGGTGAGGGGATTCCTGTTTGTAGCCGTCGCCAAGAACTTCCCGCCCATTATGGTGACAATCATATTTATTTAATGGTCCGGGATTCCCACTGGCTCTACTCGTATTGGGAGATTCAAAAGAATCATCAAGAGAGATGTCTGGTTCTGCTGGGAGGGGATTGGAGCCAGATAAAGTCCATTCTGCGGGTTTACGATATCACGGAAAGAAAAGCGGCCCCCGCTTATTTTGATATCGTCCTTGAAGGATTAGCCAGCCACTGGTATATCCACGCTCGTCCTAATCGAAGTTTTATCGTTGAGATCGGGTTTCTTCACAATGACGGAAGATTTATCGCGTTGGCGCGATCCAATGAGCAGACGACGCCGCGTGACGGCATGTCAGAAATCATTGACGAACAATGGATGGGGATTGATTTTGACAAGATGTACGCTCTTTCCGGCGGGTTTGAAGTGGGAAAGAGTTCTTTGGAATTGAAGAAGTTAATGGAAAAGCGGTTAATTGGAGCGATTTCTTCAGGATCGGGAGGGGGACGAAGGTAAATGGAAAAAGGTTTTCTTTCACTCATACTGCACGCCCACCTGCCGTTTGTCCGGCATCCGGAGCATCCTTATTTTCTGGAAGAGACCTGGCTCTATGAGGCGATCACCGAAACCTACATTCCCCTGATTCATGTTTTTGAAGGATTGGAGCGGGACCGAGTTCCGTTTCGGCTAACGATGTCGTTGACTCCCACCTTAATTTCGATGCTGCAGGATCCTTTATTACAGGAGCGCTACCTGCGGCACATTGATCATCTCATCGAGTTAGCCGGTAAAGAGATTGACCGGACCCGGTTTCAGGGGTGTTTTCACGAAACAGCGCTTCATTACTACTGGCAGTTCACACGGTCAAAAGAAACGTTTCACCGGTTTGGAAGAGATTTAACGAAAGCGTTCAAGGGATTTCAGGACCGCGGCCATTTGGAAATCATCACCTGCGGGGCGACGCATGGATTCCTTCCTTTAATCAACCGCACGGAAGGGGTAATGCGTGGACAGATTCAAACGGCGGTCGGTCACTACGAGAAAACCATGGGGGGAAGGCCGGTGGGGATTTGGTTGCCGGAGTGTGGTTATTTCCCTGGGATCGACCGCTTTTTAAAAGAAGCCGGGATCCGCTATTTTATCACCGATACGCACGGGATTCTTCACGCTTCGCCGCGGCCCAAGTTCGGCGTCTTCGCGCCGATCTATTGTCCGACCGGCGTCGCGGCGTTTGGGCGGGACGTGGAATCGTCGAAACAGGTCTGGTCGGCGATTGAAGGGTATCCGGGAGATTACGATTATCGGGAATTTTACCGTGACATCGGGTTTGAACGGGAGTGGGATTACATCCGTCCTTACATCACACCGGACGGAATCCGCGTCAATACCGGTATCAAATACTACCGTATCACCGGCGATACGGAAGATAAAGAACCGTATATCCGGAGCCGGGCGCTCCAGAAAGCGGCCGAACATGCCGGCAATTTCATGTTCAACCGGGAAAAACAGGCGGAGCATCTTTTCGATTTTATGGGAAGAAAACCGATCCTTGTCGCTCCCTATGACGCCGAACTCTTCGGCCACTGGTGGTATGAGGGGCCGGAGTTTTTGAATTTTCTGATTCGCAAAATCGCTTTCGATCAGAAAACGGTCCGCTTGGCGACTCCCTCCGATTATTTAAGGGAATATTCCGTCAATCAAGTATCAACCCCGTCGTTATCGAGCTGGGGGTGGAAGGGGTACGGCGAAACGTGGCTCTCCGGTTCCAACGATTGGATCTACCGGCATCTCCATAAAGCGACATTACGGATGGAAGAATTATCCCACCGTTTCCATGGCCAGAATGGGAACGTTCAACGGGCGCTCAACCAGGCGGCGCGTGAATTACTGCTGGCGCAGTCCAGCGACTGGGCGTTCATCATGCACACCGGCACCATGGTACCGTATGCCGTCAAGCGGACTAAAGAACATCTGGTGAATTTCCTGGAACTGTATGACCAGTTAACCGAGAACCGCCTGGATGAAAACTGGCTCCGCCAGATTGAAGAGAAAAACAATATCTTTCCTGAAATCAAGTATCAGGTCTTCCAATAATGGCAGTATAATTTTATCGGGTCTCGTCTTTCTTGACCTTGTCTGAATTGAGAGCCCCTGAGCAACTGCTGACGGTACTGCCGAAGATTTTGGAATAAAATTTTTCTAAGAAACAAACTCCTGTAAGTCCAGAAAAAATCATCATAATTCCCACAAAGTACGCTAACGACTTGAAGAAGAAAAGCCCTAAAATAATCAGGACTCCTATGGTAATCCGGGTCGGGTTGATCGGTTTCATTTTCATTATCCTTTCTTGTTGTCATTCTTTATCATTTTAGCATTTTCCGCATACGTATCATTTCTTTGATCATGTTGGAGACGTAACTCTCCAGCCACTGGCGCTCCTCTTTAGTTAAAGTTTCTTTCGTTCCCTCGCCATCGGTCGCTTCCAGGCATCGTTGGATTCTAATCAGCAGTTCGCTAATTTCTTCTGTCTCGGCCAGCCGGGATAAAGCCATTTTGAATTCCGAGGGATAGGCTTGGTGAAGGCGGCAGAGATCGTAAAGATCGGTCGGTTCGATTCGATCTATCACACAGTGCAATTTCTCCAGGACCATATCCTCAGAAGAGAGGATGGGACAGCGCAGCTCTGGGTCATAGATCAAAGTAACCGGGTGCCACACCTTGCCGATATCCACCTTGGTTTCAATCGCGCCGGGATAGGAAACAAAAATTTGACAAAAGTGTTCTCCACGTCTGGTGATTCGATAGGAAACTTTTTCCTTTTTACACAGATCCATAATCTCTGTCATCGCCTGATAGCTTGAGATTTCTTCTCTTGGGGATAAAAAATCAACATCCTTGCTGGGCCGGGCAATCTTGGGAAGGCGCAAGGTGAGCCATGTCCCCCCTGCAAGCGCATAATGACCACGGATCAGGGGGCATTGAAGAATCCAGCGAGCGAGGCGAAGCACATCAGCAGGAGTAGGGGGCTTAGTAGGACTCATATAATTCATTAATTAGGGTTTTACGTACGATTCTTTCCAGTTTTGTTTTTGCTGAAGCGATATAGGTACGGGTTTTTGATTTAGGAATCAGACGTGGGATCCATGTCGGAGCGCGTGTTGCCAGAATATGAACAGCTTGTGCGGCATGGGGGGAATGTGATTCTCTCCAGAAAAGGCCATCAGGATACTTCCTGGGACGGCCGGATTTATATTTTCTCTGTATCTGTTGAAAGGCCTTGAGAGAAGATGCTGGAATCAGCCATATTCTCCCTTTTCTAACGCAAGAGACCAGGCGTTTTTGGCGGCAATAGCGAGCCATCACCTCTTTGGAAATGCCCAGTTCGTGAGCGGCTTCCGTTGCTGTGAAAAGGTTCGGTTCCATATAAATAATTATACACTATTGAGAACAATTTTTCAAGAGGAAAAATGGGGAAAATAATAGGATAAATCGAGTTTTATGGAATCGGAAGTTCCGCGCGCAGGGGTTTATCCGCGCGGAGCCCCAGAGCGTAATCGGCCTGGATCAGTTCGTGGATTTCGCGGGTTCCTTCATAGATCATCGCTCCGCGGGCGTTGCGGAAATAACGCTCGACGGGAAATTCGCGGGAGTAACCGTAAGCGCCGTGGATTTGAAGAGCGTTATGAGCGGCTTGGAAGGCGTTAGTGCAGTTGGTGAGTTTCGCCAGTGAGGTTTCGCGTGTATTTCTCTTTCCCTGGTTTTTGAGCCATCCGGCGCGGTAATAGAGGAGTTTCCCGATTTCGATATCGGCTGAAATCTCGGCGATCATCTTCTTGACGAGCTGGTGCTCGGCGATGCTTTTTCCAAAAGCCATCCGTTCCTTCGCGTATTTAACGCTCGCTTCCAGACAGGCCTCCATCAATCCAACCGCGCCGGCGGCGACGGTGTAACGGCCGTTATCGAGCGCCGACATGGCGATTGAAAACCCTTCCCCTTCTTCTCCCAGGCGATTCTCTTCACCGACAACAACGTCCGATAAAGAGACGAATCCGGTGTTTCCCGCGCGAACACCTAATTTGCCGTGGATCGTCCCTGTGGAAACTCCTTTGAATCCTCGCTCAACGATGAACGCGGAGATCCCTTTGTCTCCTTTGGAATGGTCGGTGTAGGCGAAGATCAAAAAGTGGTCCGCGACATCGGCGAGCGAGATCCACATTTTCTCGCCGTTTAAGAGGTAGTTTTTGCCGGAACGTTTCGCGGTTGTCTGGATGCCGGCGACGTCACTGCCGGCGTTCGGTTCAGTGAGGGCGAAGGTGGCGATTTTTTCTCCTTTGGCCTGGGGAATGAGATAACGCTTTTTTTGTTCCTCATTGCCCCATTGGAGGAGGGCGAGACTGTTGAGTCCCAGGTGAACCGAAAGAATGACACGGGCTGAAGTGTCTATCTTCTCAAACTCCTGGCAGGCCAGGCCAAGACTCAAATAATCAAAACCGCTCCCGCCATATTTCTTAGGAATACAGAGTCCGAGAAATCCATTTTGTCCCATCTTCGCGGGGAGGGAGGGATCGTGAGTTTCTTTAGCGTCCAGTTCAGGGATCATCGGCGCGATTTCACGAATCGCGAACTCCCGCGCCGATTTCTGGATCATCCGGTGCTCTTCAGAGAAAGAAAAATCCATTAACAGTCATTGTATCACGAAAAAATAAGAACCGTCCCCATTTTCCTTTTCCATTTTCCCAGTAGGGGCGAACGGCCGTTC
>JACOVV010000140.1 GCA_016177145.1 Candidatus Omnitrophota bacterium
GGCATACTAGATTCTCAGGAGTCTCGTGGGATCGGTGTTGTGTATATGAGAGAGCTCATCTGTCTTATTTACGGCGTTATCTTCGCTCTCGACACCTGGGGCTGGCATTTTTCCTTTCCTAAGAACATCACCTATGCTTTCCGCTGGCGGAGCCTCTTTGGAAGCCGGCTTGCCGGAGAAGCCATTAACTATGTCACTCCTTTTGCCGCACTTGGGGGAGAACCCGTCAAAGCGCAAATTTTGAAGGACCGGCACCAAGTCTCATGGAGTGATGGACTGGCGTCAGTCATCGTCGCCAAAACCTCGCTGACTTTCGGGCTTCTCCCTTTGATCCTTTCGGGGCTTGGGGTGGCGTTATGGAATTCTCCATTATCCCAGCGGTTGAAGCTGGCGACCCTCGGGATGACGCTCTTCTTGACTCTCTTAATCTCGCTTTTCTTTTACCTACAGCACGGAGGGCTGGCGAATCGAAGCTGGCTTGCCTTAAAAAAATGGATCCCTCTTGCCTGGATCGAAAAAACCTCTAATTTTGCCGGAAGGAGGACCGATCAGAGCTTGACTGGGTTTTACCGTAATCACCGGAGACGGTTTCTCTTGTCGATCCTGTTTCATTTTCTGGGCTGGGCGCTGGGAATTGTTGAAATCTATCTCATCATGAGATTTCTTCATATCGAAATTTCGTGGGGGCAGGCGTGGATTCTGGAAAGTCTCTTGCAGTTAGTCAAAGCGCTCTCTTTTCTGATTCCCGCCGCTTTAGGGACCCAGGAAGGTGGAGCGCTTCTTCTCTGTACGGGTTTAGGCCTTGGCTCTGCCAGCGGTATCTCCCTGGCTCTGGTCCGGCGATTCCGCGAATTGGTCTGGGCGGGGGTTGGGTTATTGCTCTGGGTGTGGTTGATGCGGCCGAAAATAGCGCGATGAGTGATCTTATTCTTGTCACAGGCGGCACCGGGTTTGTCGGACGGCACCTCGTCCAGAAACTTGTGGCGCGCGGTGAGAAGGTGCGGGTGTTGGCACGGCCGAAAAATGTAGGGGCGGGCCCCCGTGCCCGCCCTGATAATAAGGGCAACCACGGGGGGTTGCCCTTACAAAATGTCGAAATCTGCCAAGGGGACCTCACCGATCCTTCTTCTCTTCGCCAGGCGCTCCAAGGATGTCGTTTTCTCTATCACGTCGCGGCCGATTACCGGCTTTGGAGTCTTCATTCTGAAGAACTCTATCAATCGAATGTGGAAGGAACACGAAATATCCTGCAGGCGGCCAAAGAAGCCGGCATTGAAAAAATTGTCTACACCAGCACTGTCGGAGCTCTAGGAAACACCGGAGAGGGGACTCCCGGGAATGAAGAAACGCCTGTCTCTTTGAAAGAAATGACCGGCCATTATAAACGTTCTAAGTTCCTGGCGGAAAAAATCGCCCTTGATTTTGCCGCTCACGGGACGCCGATTATCATTGCCAATCCAAGCACTCCCGTGGGGTCCTGGGATGTGAAGCCGACGCCGACGGGACAAATGATCGTCGATTTCCTGAAAGGAAAAATGTTTGCCTATCTTGACACCGGGCTTAACCTTGTTGACGTCGAAGACGTTGCCGAAGGACATATCCTGGCTATGCAAAAAGGAAGAACCGGTGAGAAATATATCTTGGGCCACCGCGACCTTCCACTAATCGAAATTTTCCAGATCTTGAGCCGGATCACGGGGCGCCCCGCGCCAGCCCGACGGATGCCTTTCGCGGTCGCTTTCGCGTTCGCTGCCTTCTCCACCGCTTACGCTAATTGGATCAGCAAGAAACCGCCGATGATCTCTCTGGAAGGAGTCCGATTGAGCAGGAAATACATGTATTTCGACTCGTCGAAAGCGGCCCGCGAACTCGGATTCCGGCCGGGCCCGGTCGAACAGGCGCTTGAGAAAGCGGTCCGCTGGTTCCAAGAACATCATTATGTCTAATCCCGTTTTAATCTTCGCCGCCACGCGCTGGGAGGTGAGCCCGGAGATCTATCAATTGCCAAACACCGCTGTAATTCTTACTGGGATGGGGATGGACAACGCCTATCATGTAGGGGCACATTGCAATGTGCCCCTACATGGCGAACGCACCGTGCCCCTGCCAGGGCAATCCCTTTTCCTCTCCATCGGTTTCTCCGGCAGCACCCATGAATCCCTTCGTCCTTATGATATCGTCTTAGCAAATGCGGCTTACCCGATTACTTACTCAAAGCGATGGGAAACAAAAAAAGAATTTAAATTCCCTGAATGGAATCTTTCTCTTTACCATAATACTCCTTTTGAAAAATCCCGCGTCGTATGGGGACGGATCGGAACTGTGCCCAGGGTCATTTGGTTAACGCGCACTAAAAAAATCCTAGGAAACGCCGGAGGGGTCTGCGCTGTTGACATGGAATCTTGCGCTGTCGCCCGCGCCGCGCAAGAACGCTATTTGCCTTTTCTGGCAATCCGTATTATCCTAGACTCCATTGATGAGCCGCTTATCGGCTGGCGGCCGTGGGAATTTCCCAGTCGTGTTTTCAAAGCAAGAAAAATCCTTGGAAGGTTTGTGTCACGCAACATATCACATATAGTATCATGACAAAAGGGGCTGTAAAATGAGGGCCATTCTTTTAGCGGCTGGCAGAGGCCGGCGGCTCGGGCCGTTAGCGACGCAAGGACCAAAGTGCATGATGGAAGCAGCGGGAGAACCGTTGTTGAAGCGGACTCTTGAGGGGCTCGTCAACTGCGGGGTCCGTGAAATCGTGATTGTGATTGGTTACCAAAAGGAAAAGATATTGGCCCTGCTGGACTCGGAACAGAAACTTCTTGCCGGGACGAAAGTAATTCCTGTTGAGAATCCGGATTTTACTAAAGGAAATATCATTTCTCTCTGGTCCAGCGCTTCCTATTTTGACAGTGATCTTTTAATCATGGACGCCGATGTTTATTTTGAATTCCCTCTCTTAAAGCGCCTGCTCGATTCTCCATTGAAAGATTGTTTTCTCTTGGACGCCGGCTTCAAGAATACCGGAGAAGAGGTCGTCCTGATGACTCGTCAGGGGCGCGTTCTCGACCTCGCTAAGGTCACTTCTCTGCCCGCCGGCTACGATCTTCTTGGTGAATCGGTCGGTTTTTTGAAACTGTCCCAGGAACCCGCTTCCTTGTTAAAAGAGATTCTCCAAGAAATGGTCACGGATGGCTTTATCCAATCCGAGTATGAGCAAGCGTACCAGCGATTACTCCAAAAAATACCGGTCGGGTATGAAGCCGTAGGGAATCTTTTCTGGATGGAAGTTGATTTCCCGGAAGACCTGGCAAAATTGCACGCGAGACTGAAGTCTCATGCCGCAAAATCTTAATCGTCTCCTCGCTCGTCCGTTGACCCGCCTGCTGCTGCAAACCCGCCTCTCAGCCAATCAAGTAACTTTTTTAAGTCTGGCCGTTGGATTAACCGCAGGGCCACTGTTTGCGCAACAGCAGTATGCCCTTAACATCGCAGGAGCTCTCTTATTCCAGCTCTATTACCTTCTCGATAACTGCGATGGGGAGATTGCCCGTTTAAAGAACCAAAGGAGTTCCTTCGGCGGCTGGTTTGACATCACCACTGACGCAGTCGTTCATACCTCTCTTTACCTCTGGCTCGCCTTGTGGACAAAAAACACGCATCCGGAATTGACCCATATTTCACTAGCCGCTCTGGCGGGAATTTCCCTCTGCCATACTCTCGGTTTATTGGCTCGTTTTAAGGGATTTACGATCGCTTTAAATCCAACCGCGTGGAAAGAATCTACTGGGCCATCGGGTCTGCGCCAGCAGATTCGGTTGAACCTGGACAATGAGAATTTTTCCCTCCTCCTCTTGGCGGTAATTTTCTTCGATTTGAAAATTCCCTTCCTTCTCGCCACCGCGATTGGGGCTAATTTCTTCTGGATTTGGATCCTATGGGTCCATAGAAAGAAATTTTTCCTTTTCCAATCAACTTGATTTTTCGCTGCCATACTGTTATGGTAGTCTGGGATATGACGAACCAAGGGACAACAACTTTTAATAAAGGATTTGGCCTTAAGTCATTTATACAAGATGAGTTAGAGAATGACTACAGGAGCCGATTGATCGAGGAGATCCGCGTTGCCGGCAACACACTGAGCGTTGGCGGCTTGCGGTTTCATATCGCTAAAGAGTTCGGCTTTTGCTACGGAGTCGAGAAAGCGATTGATTACGCCTACCAGACCCGGCGTCAATTTCCAGACCGCCCTATTTATCTCACTGCTGAACTTATTCATAATCCACGAGTCAATCACCGGCTGCGCCAAATGGGAATCCGTTTCTTAAATGGCCGCGGTGACGGTGATAAACCGGTGGAGACCGTGACCCCGCAAGACGTCGTTGTGATTGCCGCTTTTGGCGCCCCTACCAGTCAAATGGAGCTTTTGCAAAAAAAGGGGTGTGTTCTTGTTGATACTACCTGTGGTTCAGTCGTCCATGTTTGGAAGCGCGTCGAAAAATATGCTCAGGATGGGTTTACCGCGGTCGTTCATGGGAATTATCGGCATGAAGAAACCCAAGCCACCATTTCCCGAGCGACCCAATTCCCCAATGGCCGTTACCTTGTCATCTGGGACAAGGGAGAGGCTGAGAAAGTTTGTCACTTTATTCGCAACGGGGGAAATGAACAAGAGTTTCTATCCTCCTTTGGCGTTAAATGTTCCAAAGGGTTTTCCCCGAACAAGGACCTTGAACAGATCGGGATCGCGAACCAAACCACCATGCTTGCCAGTGAATCTCTTTATATTGCGCAGATGCTGCGCCAAGCGTTGGCCGATCGATATGGTGAACCAGCCATAGCCAGCCACTTCCACAGCTTCGATACCATCTGCAGCGCCACACAGGACCGTCAAGACGCGATGAAGGAGCTGCTTGAAAAACGATTGGATATTGTGCTGGTCATCGGTGGATTCAATAGCAGCAACACCACTCATCTTGCCGAAATGAGTTCACAGAAAGTCAAAAGTTATCACATCGATGATTCTGAATGCATTATTTCCAGGGACCAAATCCGCCATAAACCCGTGGGAGCACAGCACCCTGTTATCAGTCATGATTGGCTGGTCAAGGAACCGGCCGATATCGGACTGACGGCCGGCGCGTCAACGCCGAACCAAGTCATTGATGATACACTCAAGAAAGTGCTGTCGTGCTACGGCTATTCCATTGACCAAATCCGCTTGGCGTGACGCAAAAAACAGGGTTGTGAACGCGGGCTTTCTAATTACTGACAACATCCCCCTCTACCGGCTGCACTTTGACGCCGGCTCTTTTAAGGTAGGCAATTCCTTTCTCCAAATCGGCGTCGGTCCCCTCTAATTCCAGCGTTACCTCTCCCACAGTCTCGGTGACTTTGGCCCGCCGGATATTGGGAATGACGTTACATTCCTTGGCCATTTTGTAAATGACCGGTTCTTTGATTAACTCCTGTGGGAAGAACAATGTGATTCTTCGTTTTGCCATAAACTCCTCCTTTAATCAAACTCCCCCTGCGATTGCCGGGATGATGGAAACTTCATCCCCGGATTTCAGCGCCGTTTTTTCTCCCTGTAAGAACCGAATGTCTTCATCGTTAATGTAAATGTTCACGAATCTTCGCAGCTTGCCGTCTTTTTCACAAAGGCGGTCCTTGAACCCGGGATATTCTTTTTCCAGCTGGTCTATCATCTGGGTGACCGTCGCTGCTTGGCAGGTTACTTCTGCTTGATTCTTGGTCATTTTCTGAAGCGGCGTTGGGATCCTAACTTTAACACTCATGGTTTCCTCCAAATATAAGAACACAGAAGACAGAAGTCAGAGGATAGAAGACAGCTTCTTCGACTCTCCTTCTGTTTTCTGTCCTCTCTCTTCTGACTTCTGATCTTGATGAAAACAAGCTTCAAAAGCGGCTAGATTCGGTTTAATCACTTTCGCTCCGCCTACATGGTTTTGTACCGCTTCTTGCGTTTTCAATCCCTGTCCAGTGATCGACACCACAATGGATTCATTCTTAGGAATCTTGCCTTGTTCGATCAATTTCTTAGTCACCGCCAGCGTGACACCACCGGCGGTCTCGGTAAACACCCCTTCGGTGCTGGCTAAAAGCTTGATCGCATCAATGATTTCCTGGTCACTGGCTTCTTCTCCCCATCCCCCTGTCTTGCGCACGGTGTCCATCGCATAGTAGCCATCGGCCGGGTTCCCAATCGCCAGTGATTTAGCGATTGTTTTCGGCTTGATCGGCTTGATCACTTCGCTTTTCTCTTTAATGGCCGTCACCACTGGAGAACATCCTTGCGGCTGTGCGGCGTAAACTTTCGTTTTGAGCTCCGGGATAAGCTCCAAATCGTGGAATTCCTTAAACGCTTTCCAGATCTTGGAGATCAGCGACCCTCCAGCAATGGGAACAACGATATTTTGAGGCGCTCTCCAGCCCATCTGTTCCAAGATTTCATAGCCGTAGGTCTTGGATCCTTCAGCGTAAAAGGGCCGAATATTGATGTTCACAAAAGCCCATTGATACTTGGCGGCAATCTCCGTACAGAGGCGATTGACTTCATCATAGTTTCCTTCGACACCAATCAGATAAGCTCCATAAACCAGCGAGCCGATAATCTTGCCCAGCTCCAGATCCGCCGGGATAAACACGTATCGCTTGAAGTTTCCGATGGCGCCGTGAGAAGCCACCGCATTGGCCAAGTTCCCTGTGGAAGCGCACGCCACGGTATCAAATCCGAACTCTCTGGCCTTAGAAAGAGCCACGGCCACAACCCGGTCCTTGAAAGAGAGCGTCGGGTGACTGACAGAATCATCTTTAACGTACAATTCCTTAACCCCCAGCGCTTTAGCCAGGTTATTGGCTTTGAAAAAAGGGGTGTGCCCCGATTGCAGGCCACAGGTGGGATCTCCATCGATGGGAAGCAGTTCACGATACCGCCAGAGGCTTTTGGGGCCGGAGAGAATCTTTTCCTTGGTCAGAACTCTCTTGATGGCGGCGTAGTCATAAGTAACTTCCAATGACCCGAAACAGTATTCGCAGACATAGACCACCTCTTTTGGATACTCTCGACCACATTCCCGGCATCTGAGACCTTTGACAAAACTCATGTTCACACCTGTTCCATAAAGTACTGTTCAATGTTGTGGTATCTTTCTCCCGTATCTGGAAGAATCACAACAACCCGTTTCTTCGGCCCTAATTGGCGGGCAATCCGCAGAGCCGCGAACACGGCCGCCCCCGCGGAAATCCCCGATGAAATTCCCTCTTCCCTTGATAATCGCTGGTACATTTGGTAAGCGTCTTCATCCGTCACGGGAATTACCTCGTCAATTACCCGGCGGTTCAACACTTCGGGAATAAAACCCGCTCCGATCCCCTGAATTTTATGCGGCCCAGCGGCTCCGCCGGAGAGCATTTTTGAACTCTCCGGCTCTACCGCAATCACCTTGACCGACGGGTCATTCTGTTTTAGAACTTCTCCGACACCGGTCACGGTTCCGCCTGTCCCAACACCGGCGACAAAAGCATTCAAGCGTCCTTCCGTGTCTTCCAAAATCTCTTTCGCTGTCGTCCGCCGGTGAATCTCCGGATTAGCTGGATTTTTAAACTGCTGAGGCATGAAAGCGTTCGGAATGGACGCCGTCAACGCTTCCGCTTTTTTTACCGCCCCCATCATCCCGTCGATCGCAGGAGTCAGCACCACCTGCGCCCCGAGCCGTTCCAGGAACCCAACCCGCTCCATACTCATACTCTCCGGCATGGTGAGAATAACCCGGTATCCCTTGATGGCCCCTATCAACGCCAACCCAATGCCGGTATTCCCGCTGGTAGGTTCCACAAGAGTCCCTCCCGGCTGGATCTTCTTTTCTCGTTCCGCTTCCTGAATCATGTTCAGGGCGATCCGGTCTTTAATGCTCCCGCCTGGATTATAGGACTCCAATTTACCCAGAACCTCTGCGGCCCCCTGAGGAACTATTCGATTCAGCCGGATCATGGGGGTCTTTCCGATTAATTCTAACACGTTACTATAGATCAACTTTCAACTCCTCAGGCGTGATTTCTTTTTCCACAACCCGGTATCCCCTGGCTACAGGACAACGCCGATCCTTTAGGGAGATTATAACATACACAGCGTCCGGGTAAAAAGCTAGATTTATGTCGGTCTGAGAAGGGTAGGGCTCGCTCGCCACATGGGAATGGAAAATACCGATCATTTCCTTCTCCTCGCGGCGGATCGATTGAGTGACTTTAAGAAGCTCCAGCGAATCCATCGTATACCTGACCGCGCTTCCTTTTACGCTTCCATCATCCGCGTTTTTCATGCGGTAGACCTTTTCCACCTTCCCTTTTTTACCCGATAGAATACCGCAGGCCTCCGAAGGATACCATTGCAAGCAATGATCGATCATTTGTTGATACAGTTGAGAGGGTATTCGCAACATGAGATTTAACAATGAGGAGTTATGCTACGGCAACTCGTCTTCAAACTTTTTCATCCGTGAGGCAGACCCGGTTTTTCCCAAGCCGTTTGGCTTCATAGAGCATTTTATCCGCCAGCCCCACGAGTTTCATTTTTTCTTCGGCATCGGCGGGATAACTGCTAATGCCAATACTGACGGTTATTTTCTGGTCAGTCCCCTCCACTAAATTAGTCTGTTCTACCAGACGGCGCAGGCGTTTGGCGAGATCGTAAGTGTCTTCTTTGGCGCTCTGCGTCGCGATGATCACAAATTCATCGCCGCCGTATCTCGCGGCGACATCCGCGCGGCGAATGGAGTTCGTCAGGAGCCCTCCCACTCTCTGGAGGACCCGGTCCCCTGTTAAGTGCCCAAAGGTATCATTGACCAGTTTGAAATTATCAATATCGATCATGAGCAGCCCCAGTTGAAGCCGGTACCGCTTCGCGCGAACAACTTCCTTTTCCAAAACCTCTTCGAAATACCGTTTATTAAAGAGATCCGTCAATGTGTCTAGGATGGCTAGTTGTTGAAACTTATCTTTCTGACGGGCGTCCTTCAAAAGGCGCTGTCTCTCGGCAGCGCGATCAACAATGATCCTCATGGTCGCGATATTGAACGGTTTCGTGATGTAGTCGTAAGCCCCCCGGCGGATCGCCTCTACGGCGGACTCCACGGAAGCATAAGCCGTGATGACAATGACACAGCAATCGTTGTTGAGGTTCTTCACGTGCTGGATCACTTCCACTCCGCTAATTCCCGGCATCCGCATATCAGTGATGACGATCTCAAACGGGCTTTTCTTAGCCAGTTCGATGGCCTCCTCTCCGCTGGAAGCAGCCACCACGTCATACCCCTGGCCCTGCAAGACCTCGCTTAAGAGAGTCCTGACGCTTGTCTCATCGTCAACAATTAAAACGCGGATTTTATCCGTTCCTATCCTGTTTGATTCCATTATGGCAATCTCCGTCATGGTTAAGCTGCCTCCGCCTGTAAATAGACGGTAAAGGTAGCGCCTTGATTCGGCTCGCTCTCTACTTTGATCTCTCCCCGATGATCTTGAATGATACCATAACTGATGGAAAGTCCCAATCCAGTTCCCTGTCCTATCGGTTTTGTCGTGAAGAACGGATCAAAAATCTTATCCAAGTATTCTGGAATGATCCCGCATCCAGTGTCCTTAAACGAAACAGCCATCATTCCGGGTTTCTCGGAGTTCCTTCGAACAGTGACCCAGAGGTCTCCTCCATTAGGCATTGCCTGATCCGCATTCAAAATAATATTGGTGAACACCTGTTGCAATTGATTCCCATCTCCCCGCACAGTAGGAAGATTTTCTTCTATCTCCTGGTGTACTTTGATCCGGTGCATTTCTAACTGGTGCTGGGTTAAATTGAATGTATTTTGAAGGACCTCCCTGATCGACGTGGATTGGAAAACCGGCTTCTCTTGGATGCCTCCCCTTGAAAACCGAAGCAGGCCGTCAATGATTCGCTTACAGCGCTGTCCCTCCGTCTCAATGGTCTGCAGATATCGTGATATCTGCTCTTTGAGATCGGTAGAATTGATCTGATCTGCTTTCTCGCGAGCCAATTGAGCGTACCCTAACACAGCGCCCATCGGGTTGTTGAGCTCATGCGCAACCCC
>JACOVV010000019.1 GCA_016177145.1 Candidatus Omnitrophota bacterium
GGAGAAGTGAGTGCTGAAGTTGTCAAGAGCGCGGCAGTTGCTCTTGGAGCCGTTCACTTTCCGGAACAGGAGATTCCAGGGATGATTGGAGCGAACCTTTATAGAGACCTACAAGCTATTTTGACGCTTCTCGGATTTCCTCCTCCGGCAGGTGGGCGTGCCGAACTGCGCAATGAACAAGACCAGGAGCTGGATCGCGGTTTGGAACGATTGATTTCTTTTCTGCCGGAAGGCCATGGCCTTACGGTGGACAAACTGCGTTCCAGCGTGATTCCATTTGCTGATGGGCCAATCTTTCAACGTGGTTCTACCGCGTTGGTCATTTTAGATCCGAAAGTTTTTGTGGAAGTGTTACCCAAAGAGCTTAGGCCTCGCGAAGGGCCTTGGAGGCTCGTGTTTATTTATTCTCTAGATTTTGATTCGCTTCTTGCAATTCATGGCAATAAGGAAACACCACAGGTTATTGTTGCCGATGGGTCCGTTGACTATTATGAGTCAACAGGCGATGAAGCTTACCAAAAACGTTACGGGCGCAGTCATCTTGCCGAAGTTCCGCTTTTGGCACGAACGATGGACGACATTCGCCAGGGAACCAGCTTTCTCAGTGGTGCCTATATGGTGATTCGAGCTAAAGCCGGCGCGGATAAGAAAATAGTATTACAACAATGGGCGGATGCGTTGACCAGCACGGGAATCTTAGGAAAGAAATATATTGCAGCTCCCGGTGCCAATGTGGAGACGGCGGACATGGATGCGATCGCTTCTCAGGCTTATTGGACGCGGATTCAAGAGTTGGGTAGGAAGGGTGAAATATCGTTTCTTGCAGAATTCTGGGATTTAAGTTTGGAGGTTCTCCGACAATATTTGCTGGGAACTTTGATTGGCGGCCGTCTTGGGTGGGACAAATTGGATTTATTGCCGCCTGCGGTCGGTGTTTCAGAAGAGAATGGAGGACTTCCAAAATTTTCGAGAAGCATAGGCGACGCAGCCGCTGCGGCATTGGTTGCATTGAAAAGAAATCCATACATGGGAAAGAGATATCTTTTTTCCAACGAAGACAAAACAAAGCCCACAGAGCCTCGCATGTCCGTTCTCTTCTATGGGTATGGTCCAAAAAGTGCCGCAGTCACAGCCAATTTGCTGGATGCTCATCCGACAGATGTGGGCATCGATATCGTTGGAATTGTGGCCGACGAAGGCGGGATCATTTCTCATAAGGGCGGCTTGCCACCCAGGTTGATTCGACAGATTAATGCTCATATAGCGCAGGGGAAATCTTGGCGAGAAATTTTACGATCGATCTCGGGTCAGCTTTCAAGTGGGGATGAGGGAACTGAGGTACTGTCTACTGAAGAAGTGCAAAAGGGAGATTTTCTACTCAGGCGGCCAGCGAATGTGTTGGCTCTTGATTCAGATCCCCTCACTTTTACTAGAGAGATAGCTGAGAAATTTCAGGGTGAGGTCGTAGATGAAGTGGCGCCCAACGTGACTGCGCCCGAGGCCCTTCGTTATTTGGGAGAAAAAAGAGTTCTTTTCCTCCCTTACCCTTCTGTGAATGTTGCCCGGGCTTATTTTGCCTGGCGCGAAGTGGCAAACGCCGCTTTAGACATTTCCAATGAGAGATTCGGGCGTTACCACTTCAGCGACCAGATTACGGAACAGACCATTTCCAATCTTTGGGACATTTTTGAAATGATGGCTGAGCGAGAAAAGGAGCAAACTAAAGTTCCGTATTTTTCTGACCTCGTTCGATCTCTCAATGACGAATCCGCGAATCAACAGGATTTGCTCACCTCAGAAATCTATCGCCTTTCTTACTTCTTGGAGACTGAGCGGGGCAATGCCGTTTGGAAGAAAGTTAAGAAACGTGTCCGAAATGAGATGAACAAAAAAAGAGGAGCTCGAATCTTAGTCGTTGTGAATCGAATGGAACAGTTGATGAAACAGGGAGCGCCCTATGTGATTGCGCTTAACATGGCCAGTTTTGATCAAGTGTACGCGGAATCTTTCTTCTCAAAAGTTAGCCAACTTAAAAACCAACTTAGGACATCTACGGATCAAATGGAAAGGAGAGCTGCCGCTCATCGCTTGGACGTCATCGCTTCATTAAGTTTATCTCTGGAACAGCGCAGAAAACTCGCTCAAATATTTGGGGACAGCTTGCTTCATGATTCCTATTATCGTGTTCAAGCGCTGGCGGCCCGCGGTTTGGGTATGGTCGGCAGGCAGGGTGATGAGGCTCAAGAAGTTCTTCAGGAAGCAGTTCAACCTCTTAAAGAATACCTTTTTAACCCCTTTGACCCCCAAAGCGTACAACCTTCCGTACGTGAGTGGGCGGTGTGGGCGCTTAAGAGATTGGGAGTAAAATTTACCGAGGAGGACATTGCACAAGCAAAGTTAGAACTGAAAGGTGCGGCACAAAAAGCGGGGGAAGCCGAACAAAGGGAAAAAACGGTGCGCAAGGCGGGCGGAGCTCAATCAAAGATTCCTCCTGTCTATCAAATAGAATTTATGGACTTGGCTAAGATCGAATTCAAATTGGCTGTTATGTACCGCTTTCGGGACCAGTTGAAAGAAGCGCTAGGGTGGTTCAATAAGGCGATTGAACACTTCAAAAAATCCCAAGAGCAAGGCGGTGGTTTGCCGATTCAAACCCAATGGAGTATTGCTGATATTTTCCTCGAGCTGAGCAGATCCCCGGGGGAGCAAAATGCCTTAGTGAAAGCCCGGGAGGCATTGCTCCGACTCTTGATTTCAAGTCAGGCAGAGAAAGAACTTGGACTTTACAAATCCGCGGTACCGGGGACACCGAGAAAGACTTCTCTTAGCAAAATGTTTATGATCGACAGTTTGCCGCCGGAAGTATCCGATTCCTGGGCGGGAGCGATCGAGGACTATTTGCATGAGCGCGAACAGGCAAGCATTAAACCTTCTCCCGTTTTTGATTCACTGACTTCCGAAATATACCGCCTGTTCGGTCCTTTCAGGGAAGACAGCAATGCTTGGGATAAAGTTAGAGAACGCGTTGAAAAAGAAGTTATTGGAGAAGGGAAAGACCGGATCCTTGCGGTTATCGATCGACTGCAGGAACTCATGGAGCGGGAAATACCTTATGAGATCGCACTCAACATGGCTAGTTCTGAACAGGCTGAATTGGAGCAGCTCAGCCCTGAAGAAGATGAAATCCTTCGAAATTACAACCAAAGAATTAAAGGCATCATTACCGCTTCTGTCGACGATGACCGGTATATTCAATTGCTTCTGCTGGCCGCCTCCAACATCTATCAAAAGTTTCCGGATCTTACAGAACGCATCATCGAAGTTCTGAGCAACCGCCCACTTGAAATTTCTCCTAAGCAAGTCTCGCTTACAGAC
>JACOVV010000130.1 GCA_016177145.1 Candidatus Omnitrophota bacterium
GCAGCGACGTGATGTCGGCCCTGCAGAAATTAAAAGCGAAAAAATGGGAAACGCTGACATTATCGTTGATCGGAACGGCTTACGCCAAAGAAAACCTGAGCCAGATGAACTTCACGGACCTCTGGGAAGTCTACTTGTTGATCCGAACTCTTCAGGAGAGTGAGAAGGTGGAGGCCGACGGCAAACGCTACATCACCGTGACCAACCTTGACAAGAGAGCGGCAACCGGATTCCTGGATGAGAGCGACAAGGGAAAGATCGGCGCGGCGCGCAAGATGGAATTAAAAGGAAATCAACCGCTGCAGGCGGCCACAGTGGCTCAAAGAGTCGTGTGGCAGGCGGGGATTTTGGAATCCATCGAAACGTCTGGGGAGCCGTGGGAGAAATTCTACGGCGCGTTTGGGTTTACAGGGACCGAGATCACCAATCTCAACGGGAGCTTTGAAACGGCGGATGAAGTTGAAAAAATCCGCGGCCAGATCCTGGGGGAAATCGCCTCGGCGGCGGATACGAATGACTGGAACAAATTCATCACAGCGGGCGCGGGATTCTCAACGGCGCTTCAGCGGGTGACGCGCCTGCAAAATGAAGAGTCGGTCATTCTTTATCCTGTGGATTTCTGGAAAGTTCCCACGACGGCGAAGAGCCGCGCTAATTTCAAAAATAGCAACGCTGAAATGATTCTAGCCCTCTTTAAACAGGTCCAACAGATCCAGGACGCGGAGGACAGAGTTGTTTTGAGAATCAATGTGGATCCGAGACGTCAAGACCAAAAACCGATCGGAGCGGTTGTCGAATATCAGCTTAAAGAAGGAGAGGCGATCACGGCGGAATTTCTGATTGTGAATACGACCCGACAGGGAGAGTTGATTCTCAAAGCAAACGGCTGGCAGGCGGCCGAATGGGAGGTTTTCTACAACGGATTTGGGTTTACTAAAGCCGGCATCGTTTCAGGAGCGGAGGGGGTGGTGCGGGCTGCTCTATTCTCGGAGCTGGTCGCCGCTAAGCAAGATCCTGCTCTAGAGAAGTTAATGGAAGCAAAAGGAGAAGATTATCACCTCTTTACGACCGGACTCATCGGAAGAGCCCACCGCCACTTTGGGGTTGAGAGAGTGGCACCGGATAGTAACTTCTATATAGAGGAGATTGAACTCCCCTGGCTGGTCAAACAGGTCCAGGATGCCGAAGAGAATGGAAAAGTCTGGCAGTTTGACACCTTGAAGGGGAATTGGATTGAAGTCGCGCTCAATGATGATGAAAAGGGAGACGCGTTCATCGCCAAACTGATCCGCCATGTGAAGGCCGAAGCCCAGGTTTTGAACGAGATCGAAGGTTTAGGCGGGTTGGATTCATGGTTGAATTCGGCAAAGACTCCATTCCATCCGGCTCCCGCGACGCTCACTTTTGACTGGAAAGAGGCGCTGATCGGCACCGCGGCGCATATCGTCGCCGAGAGAAAAATCCGAGTGTATGAAGATGGAGTCTTAAACCCGGAAGGTCCCGTGGTGGATCCGGTGCATCCAACGAAATCAGATGGCACGCCCAATACGATAACCGTGACCGCCAAAGAAGTGGTCCAGAAGATGAAGTGGGAAGGAGAAATTACGGATACTTTGAATAAGAGGACCATTGCTGGTGTGGATTGGGCGACCCTTGCCCGTCGGTATGACAAGAACAAAGAGACCGATGGAAGCGACACTGCTTATGTCGGAGCGCCGTGGCAGAGAGAAAAACTCCAGGAGTTTACCACGCTCCTCTGGTACAGTTCGTTGGAGCGAAGCGTGGACACCGATGGAGACGGAGAAGCCGATTCTGAGGAAGGTTACTGGTTCCCTGATGAAGATGCCGCGGGAGAACTTCAATGGACAGAGACTGAAAAACCATTAGAGATCCGTGATCTGATTATCTCAACTCAAGTCCAGCTCGCCCTCAGACCCACTGTCGAGAGCGCTTTATCGGGTAAAGATAAAGAATTGGCGCGGCGGCAAGTTGCTTCAGATATAGCATTATTAGGAGATCCTGTTCCGCAGGACCTGATAGAGTGGGTGACTAATAAAATCACGGCCGCGGTCAATGATCCGCTCTGGGCTGCTATTCAAGGGACGAATGACCAAGAAAGAAAACAGTTCATCGAGAATCTCTACATCGTCAAGAATACCAAATGGGATGATCTGGAGGCCTGGAGCAGAGAGAATTTGGAACAAAAGGACCCCCATTTCCACACGCTCTGGGAAATTTTCATGATCTGGGGATATCTCAAAGACGCGGAAGACGGGTATGTCCATCAGGTGAATGCGGATCGCAACGCGGTGTGGGATTCTGAACTCCATAAAATTCCGGACGGGAAAAAAGAAGGAGAAAGAATCGAGTTAGGGGAACGAATCGAGGTCAAGATAGATGATGAGTTTGTCATCGCGCCCGACAAGAGCAATCTGGGTAAAGTTACTGAAAGCATGAGAAAAGCTATTGCCGCCGAAGCGGAAATCGTTCTGGTGATCTTAGGAAAAGAAGATCGTCAAAATGTCTGGAAATCTGGTGATAAAGAAATCTGGGGAAGATGGTGGCAGGTTGCCAACATCGGTTACGGAGTCAGTGACGACACGGAGAATGATCCTGTTCGAGGCCAACTGATTTCCGAATTTGGTTACAGCGTTCGCACCGGGAAAATTCGTGTCGCTGATCCGGATACGGCGGTATTAGGAGAATTAAAACCGGCGACCGATCCGGTGAGCGGTCAACCGATGAAGCTTACCGCAGCCGCGGTAGTTGCTCAAGCGACGATCCGCGCGGGAGTTGTAACGGAGTTAACCAAGGCAAATGGCAGCGTGCTCACTCAACTCCGTCAGATCTACGGTAGAGATGGAACTGAAGAAGATGATGCAAAGTGGCAGGAAGGGATTCTCCAGGAGTGGACGACGATTATTTTCTACAGCAGCCAGAAGAGTACTCGCGGAGGGAAAGAGGGGTACTGGATTCCGAGCATCGGGTTTGACGGAAAGAAAGAGTGGGTGAACGCGGGACACGCGATCACGGCGGCAGAGTTGGCGGGAGATGTGCCGAGGCAGTTGGAGTTGAAGCAACAGATTGCAGGGTTAACACCGGAACAACGGGAACAAGTTTATAGGGATATGGGGGTGGCCGCCGATCAGATGGCGAATACTAAAGTCCAGCGGCGGGTATTAGCGGAATTAGTGGGGGTAGAGAAATTCAAGTTTAACGAAGGCGATAGCAAGACGACATTAGAGGTGGTGCGCCAGACGATTAATTATGGAGATTTGGCGGTTGTTGCCGGATACAAGTGGATGCCGTTAGCGATTGATTACCAAACAAATAATTTCATCCAGAATTTTGAATTGGCGTTAATCGTGCGGCAGTTGCAGCAGATCCAGGATGAGAAGATCACGGCGTATAAGACGTCCGAATTTGATCCGGAGGCGCCGGCAGGGACCGCGATAGGAGAGAACTATACCAGGGAATTGACGGCAGCGGAGAAAGCAAGAAGCGCGCAAGGGACACAGGCGTGGCTCAACTGGATGAACAATGACATCCGCGGGACAGCGCAGGTGATTGGGGCGATTAGCGATCCTTTGATCGTGGGGAATGTGGATCAATGGTGGGACGAGGTATTAAGAGGAAGAGAAATTGACAGCGCGGATAGTCAGTTAAAGTATCGCATTCTAGGATCGTTGGGGCACATTGTTGGAAACAAACAGGTTCGGGTTGTGGAAGATATTGATCAGCCGGTGTTGGGAGCCGAGGAATTTGCCAAAGATCCGGTGAGCGGCCAGGTCCTGGCGGAGATCAACGCGGCCGATATCGTGCGGCAGGCCGAGATCCGCGGCCGGGTGATGACGGTAGTAACGCAGAATAACAATCAAGTTCTCAATCAACTTCTCCAGCTTCATGATCGGGATGAAAAGAAGAGCGGTCACGCGGTCTGGGTTGAGGGGATCGTGCAACAGTGGACGACAATTATTTTCTACAGCCAAAAAGGAGAACGTTCTGGAGTGAATCTGGATGGCGACGGAACCGTTGAGCCGTGGGAAACCAACCGCGCCGGTTACTGGATTCCGAGCATCGGGTTCGATGGAAAGAAAGAATGGGTAGATGCCGGCAAGGTCATGACGGCGGCGCAGTTAGCAGAGGATGTTCCTAAACAGCTTGAAGTCAAAAACCAGATGGCAGGATTGACTCCTGAGCAACGGCTCCAGATTGATCGGGATATGGGCGCCAAAGAAATACCGATCGCCGAGCGGGCGAAGATTGA
>JACOVV010000131.1 GCA_016177145.1 Candidatus Omnitrophota bacterium
GGGCTATCACTGCTGGGCGGAGTTTTACGATGAGCGATTGGGCTGGGTTCCGGTTGACATCTCGGAAGCGCGGAAGGATAATTCCAACTATCACTATTTTTTTGGAAATTTAGACCCGAACAGACTCGAATTCACCCAGGGCCGGGATATTATTCTAGAACCATCTCAGGAAGGTGAGCCGTTGAATTACTTTTTTTATCCTTATATCGAAGCCGATGGAAAGGCAATGAATGATTTTACGGTGAGTTTTAAATTTAAAGAAACGGTTTAAACCAAAAGGAGGATGTATGAGAAAAACGTTGACTGCTGTCTTAGGAATGTTTATCGTGGCCGGTTTATTCCCGTGGGCGTTCGCCGCTGAACACGGTGGAAAAGAGCATGGAGGGACAACGGCTGCTCAACAAACGGCTAAATCCCCCAGTAAAGACGATATTCGCAATGCGATGCAGGCGTATGTGGCAGAAGAAGCCAAGAAGACCGGTGGGAATTTTGAAGTAGTGGATCCGGATACCGGTAACACCAGAAGGCTCCAGTTGATCCGTGTCCATGAAAGAGTCGGGAAAACAGGGAACTATTACTATTCCTGCGCGGATTTTAAGGATGTGGACACTGGCGAAGCGCTGGATTTGGATTTGGATGTTGAGGACCGGGACGGCAAACTGCAAGTGGCCGATGTTCGGGTTCACAAGGTTGGTGGAGCAGCGCGTTTTACGTATGATGAAAACGATAACCGTATCCCATTGACCAATACGGAAAGCCATCTCAAGTCAGCCCTTCCCGGGGGTAAAGAGCATAAAGGATCGGCAGCCACCCAGGAACACGGTGGCAAGGAGCATGGCGGGAGCGGCATGAAAGAACACGGCGGTCAATAAAACCGCTGGATATGAGACAACTCATTGAATTGTTCGCTGAAGAGAAGTAAACTATTTTTTAATGTTCAGTGATCGGAAGGGGGGACATTGATAAGATGTACTTTTTCTTTTGGATGGAGATAGTGTTTCTTCTGGGGTTGACCTGTTTCGCTATACACCGGCTCTGGCTGCTGGCTCTTTTTTTGAAACACCGCCGAAATTCCCCGCTCCCAAAGCAATATTGGAAAAACCTTCCAACGGTCACCATTCAACTTCCCATCTATAACGAGTCGTTGATGGTAGGACGGCTCTTGGAATCAGCGGCAAAGATCGCTTATCCGCAAGATCGCCTGGAGATTCAAATCCTGGACGATTCTACCGATGACACCCTGGCGATCTTAGAACGTAAAGTCAGAGAATTACAAAAGCGCGGTCTGGACATTTCACTGATTCACCGAAATCACCGCCTAGAATACAAGGCGGGCGCGCTGGCAGAGGGATTACGCCGGGCAAAAGGGGAGTTTATCGCTATTTTCGACGCTGATTTTGTTGTCCCTCCCGATTTTCTAATGAAAACTATCCATTATTTCGCCGATTCTTCCATCGGTATGGTTCAAACGCGTTGGGAACATCTCAACCGTGAGGATTCCTATCTGACCCAGGCGCAGGCGTTGTGGCTGGATGCTCATTTTCGAGTGGAACAAACAGCCCGATCGAGAGCAGGCTATTGGTTCAATTTCAACGGATCCGCCGGCATCTGGCGCAAGCATGCTGTTATCTCCGCTGGGGGATGGCAGGGGGATACGTTGACCGAAGACTTGGACTTGAGTTATCGCGCCCAATTGGCAGGATGGAGAGGGATTTATCTCGATGACGTCGTTGTCCCCGCCGAGCTGCCGGCTGAAATGAGCGCGTTGAAATCACAGCAGCACCGCTGGACTAAGGGAACGATTCAGACTGCTATGAAACTATTACCGAGAATTTTTGGAAGCCGTCTCTCTTGGCGTCAAAAACTGGAAGTTTGTTTTCATCTTGGGAATTGGCTCCATTTCATTTTGGCGATTTTCTTGGTGCTTCTGACGTTTCCCAACATTCTCATTCATCAAAGGATCCTTCGTCAGAGCGCCGGCTCGCCTTTCTGCTGGATGAGCGCGATTGAAGGTATCCTGGGTATTTTTGTGATTGCTTCGACGATTCTGTTTTATTCTCTTGCCCAGAAGGGACGGGTTCGAGGGTGGAAGATCTTTAAAGACATCTCCTGGATGATGGCGATCAGCATAGGAC
>JACOVV010000139.1 GCA_016177145.1 Candidatus Omnitrophota bacterium
GATAGCGGTTTTTAAATCCTACTTCAAGCCGAAAAGAGTCCAGATACTGGAATTGAAGCGGGGGCTTTTTGACAATGCCGAAATGGTTCTCTGAGACGCTGCACCCATCGGTGCGGCAGACTCTCAAAATAAAAGAAGTTTTGCATTCCGGGAAGACTCCATTCCAGAAGATTCAGATTGTGGACACAGAGCAATTCGGGAACACGCTCATTTTGGACGGAGTCGTCCAGACGACCGAAAAAGACGAGTTCATCTATCATGAAATGATGACTCACGTCCCGCTCTTTTCCCACGCCAATCCCAAGCGTGTTTTGGTGATCGGCGGTGGAGACGGCGGTATCGTCAGGGAGATCCTGAAACATCCCGTTGATGAAGTTTATCTGGTGGAAATTGATGAGCAGGTAATGACGTTTTCCAAAAAATACTTGCCGACCATCTGCAAAGGAGCGTTTCAGGATGCTCGTACTCGAGTACGCGTTGAAGACGGCGCTAAATTTATCACGAACCAAACCGACCCTTTCGACATCGTGATTATTGATTCTACCGACCCGATGGGCCCGGCCAAGGTGCTCTTTTCAAAGAAGTTTTATCAATCGATCAAACGCATCTTGAGTCCGGAAGGGATTTTGGCGCGTCAGACGGGATCCACGATGTTCCAACCCAATGAGTGGATGGAAAATTACCGTCAATTAAAGGAGTTTTTCTTGGAGGTCCATCCTTTTGTCATCGCGGTTCCTACTTATATAGGAGGGTTTTTCAGCCTGACCTTCGCTTCGGATAAAACAAATCCGTCTGCCCTGGATCTTGAAATGCTGAAAGCCCGCTATGGAGAATTACGGCTCAAAACTCGGTACTATAATCCCGAGATCCATCAGAGCTGTTTCCGTCTTCCGGAATACATGAAATCCCGGCTGCCGGTGGAAGAGATGGATAGAAACGCGGTCAGCAGTACGCCGCATTAAGGAGAGAGGAAAAGAGAAATGGGAAAATCATTCGGAATCGAGTTAATTCTTGATCTGCACGATTGTGATCCAAAGGTCATCCGTTCGCGTCAGAAATTAAGGGAGTACGCGATGCGGCTCTGCCGGTTGCTGAAAATGAAGCGTTACGGGAAAACGCTGACTCCTCACTTCGGACACGATAACCCGCTCACGTCAGGGTATTCGCTCTTGCAATTCATCGAAACCAGCTCGATTACCGGGCATTTCTCGGAGCTCACCAATACCGCCTATCTTAATATTTTCTCCTGTAAAGAATTTGACGCCCAGAGAGCCAGGGAATTCACCCGAAAATTCTTTAAGGCGAAATCACTCCACAATCGCGTCATTGTCAGAAAATAACTGTGATGCTTTTTCGAAAACTTTGCTGGATGGGTGCGGTTGGATTTCTAAGTTATAACCTTTCGCGATTTCCCGTCATTCCACTCTACGCGCAAAATCTTGGAGTCCGCCCGGAATTGATCGGTTTTGTCGTGGCCGCTTCCACGATCACCGGCATCCCGGGTAAGATTCTCTTTGGGACTCTCTCTGACCACTGGGGGCGGCGGCGTCTCCTGATCGCTTCGATGATGGTCTGCTCGCTGGTTCCGTTTTTTTACGTTTTCCTCTCTCCGGGATATGTTCTACTGCTGGCGATTCGTTTCTGTCATGGGTTGGCGACCGCGATACTGGGACCTGTTTCCAGAGCGGTTGTCGCTGATCTGTCCAAAGAAAATGAACGGGGAACAAAATTAGGGATTTACACCGGCGCCAACATGGTCGGGACGACGATCGCTCCCATGCTGGGGGGGTGGTTGTTGTATCACTTTGGATTTCGCGGCCCGTTTCTAGTGAGCGGTATCGCTGGTATGATTGGGTTGGCTATCGCGTTCCAATGGCCCAAAGACCATCCATCGAATCCCCCTCACCCCTTCGACCCTTCGACCAAAGTTCGTTTTTTCGACGGCGTTCGCTACGTTCTCAAACAACCCTCTCTTCGGGCGACCGGCGTTGTCGAAGCGAGCAAATTTTTCGCGACCGGGGCAATCGAAGCTTTTTTACCGATTTACGCCAGCACTGTAGCGCATCTCAATGAAACGCAGATTGGGGTTCTTTTTGGAGTTCAAGTGCTCGGGACTCTCTTGACCAAGCCGATCATGGGATGGTTGTCTGACCGGATTGGGCGGCGTCCGTTGATTATAGGAGGTCTTTTCGTGGCGGCCAGTCTTGTCTGGCTCATCCCACACACGCAGGTTTTTCATCTCCTCATGACTATTGCGGGTATTTATGGAGTCGCCGCGGCGGCAGTGACGGTTTCTACCGCCGCCTTCGTTACCGATCTTGCCAGTAGGAGCGACTCGGCGAGTAGGGGCGGGTTTGAAACC
>JACOVV010000137.1 GCA_016177145.1 Candidatus Omnitrophota bacterium
GTAGGGGCACATTGCAATGTGCCCCTACGGAAACCCTTTCCAATGCCTCTTTTAATCCCGCTTGCGCCGGCGCCATCCACTTGGAATGAAACGCACCGCTGACATCCAAGAGAATAGCCCGCTTGGCCCCTTTTGACTTAGCCAGGGACGCCCCCTTTTCTACCGATTCTTTAGTGCCGGAAATAACAATCTGCTCCGGCGAATTAATATTGGCAACCTCTGCGCCGCTTTCACGGCAAATTTCTTCCACAATTCCTTTTTCAAGCCCGATGATGCTGGCCATGGTTCCCGGATTCTGCCGCGCCGCTTTTTCCATCTCTTCGCCCCGAATCCGCACGATCCGGAGAGCGTCAGAGAAAGAAATCGCCTCTGCGGCAACCAATGCTGAATATTCGCCCAGGCTTAAACCAGCCGCTGCCGTAGGGGCGGGTTTTAAACCCGCCCCTACCTGATCAATAAATTTTTCCTTGAAAACCCGCCACGCCGCGACGCTGGCCGTTAGAATCGCCGGCTGGCTGTTGGCGGTTTGAGTCAGTTCCTCTTGAGGCCCTTCAAAGCAGAGTTTTGTTAAACTCCAGCCAAGAACCTGATCGGCTTCTTCAAATGTTTTCTTCGCAATGGGAAACCGGTCATAAAGAGGTTTCCCCATCCCGACATATTGCGCCCCTTGCCCGGGAAATAGCAACGCGATTTTTAGCATATTTCGTTCTTGTAGGGGCAACCCTTGTGGTTGCCCTTTATCAGGGCGGGCCCTCGGCTTCGCCGAGAGGCGAGCACAAGGCCCGCCCCTACATCAGGCCCACTCCATGACGCACGCGCCCCAGGCAAGACCGCTGCCGAACGCCACCATCAGGACCTTGCTCCCTGTTCGGATTTTCTTTTCTTCCACCGCTTCGCAAAGAGCGATCGCGCTGGAAGCGCTCGACATATTGCCGTAACGGTCGATGTTAACATAAACTTTTTCCATGGGAACGCCCAGCTTCTCGATTGTTGCCTGAATAATTCTCAAATTGGCCTGATGAGGAATCACGCAATCAATGGCATCGGGAGAAATTTTGGCCTTTTTAATCGCCTGCACGGCGCAACCAGACATCGCCCGAACCGCCAGTTTAAAGATTTCGTTCCCTTTCATCTTCAGAAAATGCATTCCTTGATGGACCGTTTCAGGGCTTGTCGGATGACGCGAGCCTCCGCCAGGCATACAGAGAAGTTCCGCACAAGCCCCATCACTCCCCATATGAAAACTGAGAATGCCCCCTTTCTTCACCGGCCCCAGCACCGCCGCCCCCGCGCCATCGCCAAAAAGAACGCAGGTGCTCCGGTCCTTCCAATCAATTAAAGGCGAAAGAACCTCCGCCCCCACCACTAAAACATAACGGTACATCCCACTGGCAATAAACTGCTGCGCGACCGCCAACCCGTAAACAAACCCCGCGCAAGCGGCGGACACATCAAAACAGGCCGCTTTGCCGGCGCCTATTTTGTCCTGAATGAAACAGGCCGTGGAGGGAAACGGCATATCGGGACTTAGTGTCGCAACAATAATCAGATCGATCTGTTCTGGCTTCAATTTCGCGTCGCGCAGAGCTTTCTTCGCCGCCTCGGACCCTAAATCGCTCGCTCCCGTTCCCGGTTCCGCGATCCGCCGCTCGCGTATGCCGGTGCGGGTCTGGATCCATTCGTCACTGGTATCAATCATCTTTTCCAAATCAAAGTTAGTGAGAACTTTTTTGGGAAGATGAAATCCCAAACCAATCACTCCGACTTTTTTGTTCATGGATTCATTCCTTCAATCGATTCAATAATATGCTGGTTCACTTGATGATCCACAAACTCTGAAGCGACGCGAATGGCGTTTTTAATCGCTTTGACCGACGAAGACCCATGTCCGATAATGCAAATTCCGTTGACTCCCAACAGCGGCGCCCCGCCATACTCCGCGTAATCCATCTTTCTCTTCAACGCACTAAAAGCCGAGCGCGCCATCAAAGCGCCCAGCCGCGTGATCCAATTGCGCGCGAGCTCTCCTTTCAGGAAATCGGTCAACGTGAGCGCGACGCTTTCCACCGCTTTTAACGCCACGTTGCCGACAAACCCGTCACAGACAATGACATCATACTTGCCTGAGAAAACATCCCGTCCCTCGGCATTCCCTAAGAATGTCAGTGAGCTCTGTTGAAGCAGTTGGTGGGTCTCTTGGATAAATTCAGGTCCCTTGCTTTCTTCTTCGCCGACGTTCAAAAGACCGACGCGTGGATTTTCCACGCCAAGGATGTATTTCGAATAAGTCGAACCCATAATGGCGTACTGAAGAAGATGCTGCGGTTTTGGATCAATGTTGGCGCCGGCGTCAATGAGGATCGTCACCCCCTGCCGGTTGGGAAAAACCACCGCGATGCCGGGGCGTTCGACTTTCTGGAGCTGACGCCACAAGAGCGTCGTCGCGCAGACAACGGCGCCGGTGTTTCCGGCCGAGAAGAAAGCGTCCGCTTTTTCCTCTTTGACTAACTGCGCGGCGACATTGATTGAAGAATCTTTTTTCTTGCGGACGCTGGCGGCGGGAGATTCATCCATGCCGATTACTTCTGAGGCGTGATGAATTGTTAACCCGTTGGGAAGAGGAGTAAATCGCTTTAGCTCCTGATAAAGCTGACTCTGGTCTCCAACCAGGATGACTTCGACTCCATATTGCCGGACCGCTTGAACAACTCCCTCCACGACAACCCGCGGAGCATGATCTCCCCCCATCGCATCAACAGCGACCCTGATCATTTTTCTTTGCCGGCGACAATGAGTACGGGGCGTCCCTTGTAGTAACCGCAGTTAGGGCAGGCCCGATGAGGGAGTCTCGGTTTTTGACAATTGGAGCAGAGCGATAATTGAGGACTTTTTAGCTTCCAATTCGCTCTCCTCTTATCCCGGCGAGACCGGGAAAATTTACGTTTAGGTAATGCCATGGTTGTTTCTCCTTGTTCATGAATCGTCATTGTAGGGGCGGGGTTACCCCGCCCCTACGTCGGGCAACCACAGGGGGTTGCCCCTACA
>JACOVV010000138.1 GCA_016177145.1 Candidatus Omnitrophota bacterium
GACTCATAGATTCAATCTATCGGTAAAATTGCCACCGCTGACATCTCTCGATCCTGATTTTAACGATCTTGCAACCCAGCTATGAAGGTATTGTGCGGTGTATTGATCGCGCTATTTGTCAGTACGGATTCAGTTTGGCCCAGTGGAGCACCTGATTTTTATTTTCGAGCCGGCGGAGAAGTTTTGGAAAATGAGTATTTTGTTTCGTTTAATCCCGCCGTTGAAAACAGGTCTTGGCATAGCTTGACTCTTTGGAAAACCAGTCCGACAGGCGAAATAACCCATTATGAAGTAATGCTTAATCCTGAAAATTTAACAGTGATAGCTGTTAGCGTGGTTGATAGAAATCAACTGGTTTCCGCAGGGAAGCCAGAAATCGTTGGGTATCCAATCATCGCTATTGAAGGAAAAGATGAGTTGCGTGAAGCATTGAAAGAAATCAAAAGCTGGCTCCAAAGGGTATCCAGAATCAGCGATAAGAATCTTGATTTTAGAGCTCTCTCCATGCCTGAAGAAGGAGGTTCTCTTTTCATTGAGCCAATGGAAGTTAACGCGAGAGATATCAAACAACTTCTCAACGATCTCATTGGGGTGATTGCTGACGACCCTATTTTGAATCAAAAAGTGGAAGCCAAGAATAAGGAACTTGTGACATGGGGAGGGTTGAAGTCAGCCGCCCCTCCGGTCAACCGTGCCCTGGGTAATCGAATCACTCCCAAACGTCGAGCCGGCGAAGGAGAAACCCCGCTTCCTCCCAGCGATGGCAAAAAGAACCGGCGTTAGTTGACAACTTTGCTCTGCCCGCCCTACAATGGATTCCACCGTGAATCCTGCCGTCACCGCTCAGTTAACGCCTGAACCTGTTGTTACTCTTGAAAACGCCTTTAGCCAGCCGTACAACAACGCGGTGGCGACGGCGCGGACCTGCTATTCTTCTAAGGTCATTCATCCGGAAGATGTGGATAAAGATGAACAGACTCGGGTACGGCGGGACGCGATTGCCACTAGCATCTATCAAGCCGGACACCATACGACAATCCAACATGCCACGTTTCAGTTTGTCTTAGAAAAGGTCTCACGGCAGTTTATCTGGTCGTTTTTGCATTCGCATCCTTACTATAATTCGGAGCAGGTGAGTCAGCGCTATGTCGAGGTCAAGCCGGAGAATTTTGTGACCCCGCCGCTATCAGACAAAGCGCGTGAGGTTTATCTTTCGACAATTCATCTGCAGATGGAGGCGTATCACCGGCTGATGGAGTTGCTTCGTCCGGCGATGAAACGGGAATACGCCAAACTGTTTACCGGACGTAACCAAGATCTTCCCAAGTGGCAGAGTTCGATCAAGAAGAAAATCCAGGAGGTGGCCCGGTATGTTCTGCCGGTAGCGACCCAGGCGCATTTGTACCACACGGTCAGCGGCATCACGCTTCATCGTTATCACCGGCTCTGCCAACAATTTGACACGCCGTTAGAAAGTCGAATCGTCGTCGAGAAAATGGTCGAAGCGGTCGGCCAATGGGACCCGGATTTTTTTAAAAACATCGAGGACGAAATTCCATTGGAGCAAACGCTGGAGTATCAGGTTTTTCAAAATCTCGATGGCGTGGGAGAACGCTTGGGATCAAAGGAATTTATTGATGAATTTGACCGTGGGCTGGAGGGGAAGGTTTCAAAGTTAGTGGATTACAAAGTGAACGGCGAAAAAAGCATGGCTCAAGCAGTGCGGACTGTTCTGGGACTTCGCCAAAGTGAAATGCCGGACGAAGAAGCGATTGACCAGGTGATGAATCCGGCAAAGAATCCATACTTTGGCGAAGCGCTCAATCTGACGACGATGTCGAAGTTGACCCGGACGATGTTTCATCCGCATTTCACGTTCCGCAAGAAAATCAGCCATACCGCTGATTCCCAGGATCAGAGACATCGGACAACACCGGCGTCGCGGCCGGTTCTTTTCCGGCAATTCATTCCCGATCGGCCGGATTATATTGTCCCAGCCCTGATTCAAGCGAGTCCCGAGGCAAAGGAATATTTTGAAAGTGTTTTGAAGCAAGTCTGGCAGGCGATTATCCAGCTTTTGGAAATGGGAACTTCTCATGAGTTCGCTTTGTATTTGTTGCCAAACGCTTTCCCGATCCGCTTTGAAGAATCGGGAGACCTGTTAGCCCTCCACCATAAGTGGACCAAGCGGCTTTGTTATACCGCTCAAGAAGAAATCTGGAGAACCTGCTTAGAGGAAGTCATGCAGGTTCAAAAGATAGCCCCGCTTTTAGCTCGTCACATTTTACCCCCCTGCGGGATGCGTTTTGGCGCCGGTACCCGTCCCATCTGCCCCGAGGGAGACCGTTTCTGCGGCCTGCCGGTGTGGAAATATCCATTGGATCAATTCTCTCGAGTATTATAGATGAATTCCATTCGTAAAATCACCATTGTCTACAAAGAGAGCACCTACAGCCGCTATTTCAAGGGGAAAACGCTCAAAGGAGAAGTCCGCCTGCTGAAAGAGCTTCATGACGAGCATTTCTGCATGGTGGAGAAGGTGGTTTCTTTTTTGCGACGGGAAGGGATACAGGTGATGCCTCTCAAGCGGGCGCAGTTGAAGCGGATTCGAAACGCCGATTTGGTCATTACCATTGGCGGTGACGGGACGTTTTTGGATACAGCTCATTACGTCAACGATATCCCAATGTGGGGAATTAATTCGACGCCGACGCACAGCGCCGGGTTTTTGATGGCGGCGGCGCCGGAGAATTTTGAAAGACGATGGAAATTGTTGGTAGGGGCACGGCCCTTCGACGGAGCTCAGGGTGAACATGCCGTGCCCCTACTTCCCGTTTTAAAATTACAACGATTGCAAGTTCTGATCAATGGACGAAAATTGCCGGAGCTGGTTCTAAACGATGTCTTGATCGCCCATGCCAACCCCGCGGCGGTTTCACGATACGGACTCCGCGTGGATGACAGGAAAGAAGAACAAAAAAGCTCTGGGCTGTGGATTTCAACGGCGGCCGGTTCGACCGCCGCCACCCAATCGGCCGGCGGGAAAGTACTACCGCTGGAGTCCAGGCAAATCCAGTTCATCGCGCGAGAGCTTTATCATGGACGTCGTCATCATTATCGTCTTGCGAAGGGGGTCGTTAGCCCCCAGACAAAGATCGCGGTCGTTTCTCAAATGCACGAAGCCGGCTGTTATCTGGACGGGCCGAGGGTGTGGTATCCAATTCACTATGGGGATCGCGTCGAGGTAAAATCAGTCAACCGGCCGCTGGCAGTCATCGGGCCGATTCGGTGAAAACCATCACCGCCGCTATCGCGATTATCGAAAAAGAGGGGCAATACCTGATTGCCCAGCGCAAGCCGGATGACTATCTGGGACTCTACTGGGAGTTCCCCGGCGGCAAATGTGAAGAGCGAGAGACCTTGGAACAGTGCGTTGTTCGCGAGATTAAAGAAGAATTGGGAATTACAATTCAAATACGCGCCAAGGGCGAGATCCTAGAGGCGCGAACTCCGCATCGCCGGGTTTTTCTTCACTCTTTTTATTGCTCTCATCTGGATGGTACACCGCGAGCGTTAGAGTGCCATGATTTTCGCTGGGTGAAAGCGCGTCAACTGTTGGATTATCAATTTCCGCCTGCCAATCAAAAATTGATTCACCTTCTTGTGGAGAAGGAGAAAAATCACCTTGTGTAGGGGCGGGTTTGAAACCCGCCCCTA
>JACOVV010000142.1 GCA_016177145.1 Candidatus Omnitrophota bacterium
ACTGGGACCGGATGATTTATTTTTTTCACAGGATGTCGTGACAAAATCATTTGCTTACGTGAAACGCGTTCCTTCATTGAGAACGGTACTGGATGTGGTTTTTACCGCTCAAACCGTGCTCGACACCAACAGAAGAAACCAGTTCTGGCCCGCGTGGGACTCCCTGAATTTGAGAACCGAGACGACATCGAAGGCCGGTTTCTTGATTTTATCGGTCTGGGCAGTGTGTGAAAAGACTTCGGCGGATTCTTCGCCCGAACCGACCCAAGGATGGATTCAAATCCGGCAGGCGGGGCAGACCGACTGGGCGTGGCAGAGAACGGTAGGGCAAATTTATGACTCCGTGGACGGATTAGAACAACCCTACCATAATATCTATATGGATGGCGCTCACGCCCCGTATTTTTTTATTTGCCCCGTCAACGAATCGCAGCAGATTGAATACCGCTACCATTTCTGGAGCACCACTACAGGGAATTTTCGCTACGAATTCAAGATAAGCATCCTCGGTTATTTTGAATTTGATGGGACCTTGCTTAATTAGATATAATACTCTCCTCATGCCAGCGCGTCTGTCGAAACGACTAGAGGTTTTCTCAAACCCCAACCCGGAACGGGATTACACCATCGAAATGGAATGTCCCGAGTTTACCTGCCTTTGTCCGAGGACGGGACAGCCTGATTTCGCAACCATCCGGATCTCCTATGTGCCGTATCGTCGTTGCATCGAACTCAAGTCACTCAAACTCTATTTGTGGTCTTATCGCAATGAAGGGGCGTTTCATGAAGCGGTCACCAACAAAATTCTCGACGATTTAGTAACCGCTTGCCGCCCCAGAAACATGCGGGTCAGCGGTGATTTTTACGTCCGCGGCGGTATTCACACAATCGTAACGGCAGTCTATCAAAAAAAGAGAACCCCAACCGAGAGGATAAGAGAATAAAAATCATGGTAGAACCGGTGAAAATGAAAAAATTAGCGGCGAATCTTCTGATGGGGTTTGGGGTTTTCTTAATCGTTCTCTTCGTTCTAAAAGGGACTCTTACGAAAATCCTGGTCGTCAATGCGGTGCAAAGGGCAACCGGTCTTTCAATCTCGGTTAAAGATCTGCATTTGTCTCTGGCCAAGGGAGTCATCAAAATCGACGGTTTACAGTTAAGAAACCCTAAAGGTTTCCCGAAGAATGAAAGAGTATTGGCGAACGTCCCTGAGCTGTACATCGATTTAGACCCCTGGGCATTCCTGCAAGGAAGAGTGCACCTGGAAGAGGTGGTTTTAAACTTATCCGAGTTTATCATTTTGCGTGACCATGAGGGAAAACTAAACCTGTCCAGTTTACGACCCGTTCAAGAAGAACCCAAAGCGCGCGAAGAGGAGCAGGTCAAATCCAAAGAGCGTTCCTCGTTCCAACTAGATTATCTGCGGCTTTCCATCGGAAAAGCTTTTTATCGAGACTACCGGTTGGGAGATCCGCCCCCCAGCCGTGAATATCCTATTGGAATTAAGGATGAGGAGTTCAGAGACATTACAGATACCGGTGAATTAGTTCGTCAGATTGTGGCACAGGCGTTGAGTCGGACCATCTTTGCGGAACTTGGGGACCTGGAAGGAATTCAGCGCCGCCTTGAGAAAAATCTGGAAAAAGCGCGTGCTTCAATGCGCCAAAAGACCCAACAGGTCCTCAAAGAGGCGACAGAAGCCCTCAATGCCCTTCAGTTTCTGAAACCAACTCCTTCCCAGCAGGAAGAGCCCCAGCAGCCAGAGAAGTAGGGGGCTCAAATTCCCTATCCTTTTTAAAATCATGTTGTTAAGAAAAATAAGGACCGTCTCTGTTTTAATCTTGACAAATTAGTCAGGATTCTGTATGCTTGGTAATAGAGGTATCTTATATGATCCTGAGCGCGTTACAAGAGTATGGTATTCGGTGTCTTCTCCAGCTGGCAAAACAGCCGGCAGGGCATCCCATGACGGTGCGGGAAGTCGCCCAGGCGGAGGGACTTTCAACCGATTACGTGGAAAAAATACTCAACCATCTTAAGAACGAAGGAGTGACAAATAGTATTCGAGGGGCTAATGGCGGTTATCTGTTAGCCCATCCGGCCGCTGAGATTACCTTAGCCGAAGCGCTTCGCGCTCTCGGTGGGCTTTTGTACGGCAAAGGATTCTGTAACCGGTTCCCGGGTCTCAAAGACGAATGCAATCATCTAACCAATTGCGGCATCCGGCCGGCGTGGGCATTTATTACCAGGGAAATCTACAGAGTCTTAAGT
>JACOVV010000145.1 GCA_016177145.1 Candidatus Omnitrophota bacterium
GATGTGTTATACTTAAACCACTTTGCCCGTCTTTGTCCCGACATTGATATTTATGGAGTCAACGCTTACCGGGGAAAACATGGGTTCGGGCCGAGTTTCTGGCTGAATATTCACAGTGAAGTGGATAAACCGGTCATGATTACCGAATACGGCTGCTCCGCTTTCAGCAAGACAAAAGATTCCGAGTGGGCCGAAAAGATGCAGGCGGAATACCACCGTGGCAGTTGGGAAGGAATCGTTTCCCACAGCGCGGGAAACAGCATCGGCAACGCGATCGGCGGAGTCGTTTTCGAATGGATTGACGAGTGGTGGAAATCCTACGAACCCAACGAACACGACACCAAACGCAATTACACCGGCGCTTTCCCGGATGGATGGATGTATGAAGAATGGCTGGGGATCGTCGGACAAGGAGAGGGTTTTAAAAGCCCCTTTTTAAGGGAATTGAGGCCGGCTTATTTTGAATATCAAAAGATGTGGAGAGAATGATGCGGGGAGAAAAGGAGAGATCATCAATGATGGAAAATGGACGAGAAAATAAAAAATGGAAAATAGAAAATGGAAAATGGAATTTGGCATGGGGTTTTATTTTTGTTTTCTCCATTCTCCATTTTTCATCGGTTTTCGCGCAGGAACAACCGGCGTTTAAACGGTATAGTTACGGAGACTACACGTCTCAAACATTAACGACAAAAGCGTGGGAAGCGCTGAAAGCCGGCGATCTCGACGGAGTTCTTGTTTATACCGAGAAGTGCATCGAACTCTATGCCAAAAAAGCCGACGAAATGCAGGCGTCGCTGCGGGATTATGTCGAGGGAACTGACCAGGATATTTTCAACCAATGGGCGCTCAACGACACCGGGACTTGTTACTTCATTCAAGGGGAAGCGTACGTGAAGGCCGGCTTGATTGACGAAGCCAAAGAGGCCTATCAGACGGTCGTCGACAAATACCGGTTTGCGCAATGCTGGGATCCGCGAGGGTGGTTTTGGAAACCGTCGGAATCGGCCAAAGCGAAGATCGCCTGGATTGACGGCGGGATGAAATATGATTTCGGGGATTCCAGTTCCGCTTTCCTGACGGCGCAGGCGTGGAAGGCGCTTGAGTCCAACGACTTCGAAGCGGTTTTCGCTTACACCAACCAGGTCATCGCGCTGTATGAGAGAAAAGGGCTGGAGATGCAGGCCTCTCTCTCTGATTTCGCTTCAAGGGGAAGTGAATTTGATTACTGGGCGCTCAATGACGTGGGAACCTGTTATTTTATTCAGGGAGACGCCTACACTAAACAGCGTAAATCGGACGAGGCGCTCGCGGCTTATCGTATGGTCATTGATGAATTCGGCTACGCGCAATGCTGGGACAACCGCGGCTGGTTTTGGAAGCTGACCGACGCCGCCAGGAATAAAATCCAGGGAATTCAGAGCGGCGAAATTTTTCAACATGATTTCGGCGACTACAGCTCCATGACGCTGACGGTGAAAGCGTGGCAGGCGCTGGAGGCCGGTGATCTGGAGGCGGTAATCGTCTATACGAACAAATGCTTTGAACTCTATGAAAAAACCGCTCAGGAACAACAGTCGTCGCTGACGAATTTTGCCGCCGGCAGTAATGAAGAGATCGCCAAATACTGGGCATTAAACGATGTCGGGACGTGCTATTTTATCCGCGGGAGCGCCCTGCAAAAAGCAGGTCAGCCGGAGGAAGCACGGAAGGCCTATCAGATGATCCTGGATCAATTCCGGTTTGCCCAGTGCTGGGACACGAAAGGGTGGTATTGGAAAGTGACGGACGCGGCCGCGGAGCGGCTGGCGGAGCTTTGATTTCGGACAAACCGAGTCAAGAATTTATTTGACAAGATAACTATTGGAGTGTATACTACTTACGTCTGAATGAAACCAGAAGTAAGAGGGTCTAAAAAAGCTGGCATTCTGTCCGGGGGGACAGGGGGTCGGCTTTTTCATTTTCGTTTGTTTGAAGTCGCAGTGTAACTCGTTGAAATACAATAGGTTATATTTTGAATTCCACTGATAATTTATACTTTTAAAAAGATTGACAAATAGGGTGGGCTATGCTACACTTATTCCGCTTTATTACTAGGATGTGGGGAAAGGGGATCGTCTAGCCATTTACTTTATGCGTCAACACGAAGCGGTCAAAAGGATTCAGCAAAGGGAAACAGGGGGGGGATGGGAGGGTATTATTACCCCTCTCCGTCAGCCCCGTTTTAGCCCCTGGCTGAAACGGATTACTTGGACCGTCATTCTTACTTTCTCCTGGCAGCAGGTGGCGTGGGGGACTCATCTGGACGATCTGGTGCGGCAGCCAAGAACCGTCATCCCTCAGACCGGAACATCCCTGAACGGCGCCACTTCGAATCGATTGGGAGATGTTTTTAATCACCAGGGAGTGGTCGCGCCGACCGGGCTCATTTCGGATAACTCTCATCCACTGGGTGAGCCGATCAGTCTGCCTCCGGTGGTTCTTGCCAATGGGAATGAATTAAGCGAGTTACAGCTCATCAGCGCCAATCTGGAGTCCCCCGAATTGCAGATCTTGAGTGTCTTGTCGGCGGGCGCGGTCTTTCTTGACACTAAAGGGAACCAATGGTCGGTGAACCGCTCCGGTATGTTAGAGCTATCAAGCGGGTCGGGAGACGCCCGCATCGATCTGGCCGGTTTCCAATTTTTCTCGCCAAAAACTTTCCAGCCATTAGACCTTCCTACGTTGATTTTTCCGCAAGGAATTCGAGCCGGCGCCATACAGTTGATCGCGGCTGACCGAGATCCTGAGGTGATTGACGGCAAAAGAACTTACGCGGCCAATACGCTCTTTCTGGACATAGACGGCAATCAATGGCGGCTGACCGAAGGAGGAGATTTTGAACGCCTCCAGGAATCCGGCATCGCCGGTGAGATTGACTCGGTTGCCGATGGGGAGGATGCGGCGAGTACGATAACGGCCAGAGCGGCGATGAGGAGCCAATTCTTCCAACTGGGTGAACCGGTGGTCTTGGCGGAAGTGATTCTGCCCAACGGGATCCGGTTGAAGGATGTCGAATTGGTCACTGCCGATAGAGAAGTGGAAGGAAAAGAGTTTGAAGCGGGAACTCTGTTTGAAGATGCCGACGGGAATCTCTGGCGATGGAATGACAAGGGGACTGCCGAGATAGTGGAAGGGGCCGTGACGCTCAGAGCCGGAAGCGAAATTATGATCAAGCAGGGAGATGGCCGGGAAGTCACCTTGACGGCGCAGAGCGATGTGACGTTCTCCGTGACGGATGGCCAGTGGCAACCGATCCCTGCCGGCACGGAGTTCAAAGATCAGTATGGGTACACCTGGCGGGCCGACGGCAGCGGCAAGATCAATCCGTTCCAGGGGGTATTTGAGGTCGGAACGGAGAACGGATTTATCATTACTCAGCGATTTGAGAATGGCGCCGTCACCCACAAATTTGCTCTCGATTCAGAAACTAAGAAGCCGGTCGCCGCCTGGGTCTGGGACAAGAAGAAGAACGAATTCCGGTTCCTTTTTGCCGATGAGCAGTATATCAAAGCGGTCACTCCAACGGTCGATCCGATGATGGATCCAAGGCCCGGGCTGGATATGGGGGGAACGCCTCCGCCGTTCCAGTCGCCGCTCGATTTAAGCGCGCCGACGTTTATCTCCAACGCCGTCACCCAGGGGAACGCTGTTCAAAACGGCACGGTGGATTTTGGCCCCATCAAAGAAACCTTCCAGGATGGCGCTTTGATACGGCAGGAAGATTCATCGGTCAAAGTAACGCGCACCGGAATCAATGGGGTGCCTCTCGGTGTTGATCAGGACGGCCGGTTGACAGATTTTGTCGAGACCTGGACCGACGCTGAAGGAGGCCAACACACGGTAACCGTTGTGAATGGCCGGCCTAAGGAGGGTCTATTAAGAAATACCGATGGAAGCACCATCCGGTTTGAGAACTTTGTTCCCGTGGAAGGAAAATACAACGGAGTCGAGTACCGCAACGGAAACGGCGCGATCGGTGAAGTGGATATTGGAATTCTGACCGACCCGGAGGATCCCAATTCCTTTGAGGCGCTCTTTAGGGTGAAGTTTGATGAAGGCAATCTGACCTCCAGGACCAACATAAAGACCGGCGAGACGGTGAATTATTTTGTGGTGACCGCGACGCTGGATGATGGGAAGACGGAACAGCAAAGCTGGATCGACGACATCCGTGACGCCGACGGCAATATCCTGATCGACTATGTTTACGCGGGAGAAGGGGACGACAAACAGTTGTCCAAAATTGTCAACAATCAAACGAAGACCGTCACCGTCTACAACGAGTTCGGATTGGCGGCCCGGGTGACGTCGCTCGACGAGAAGACGACGCTGATCACGTATGAGTACAAATTCTACAACGACGAACAAGGGAATCCACTGAAGGATAACAGCGGCCATGTGAAGAAAGAGCAGATGACCACGATCTTCCATTTTGGAGATCTGCAGGCGAAAGAAGACCGTTATTTCGATAAAGAGACCGGCAACCTCACCAAGTTCGTCAATCGTTACGGCGTTGTCTTCACCTACGAATACAGCAAGGACGGCGACGGCAACACAGTGATGAAAGAATTCAGAGGAGATCAAGGAGATCCGGCCAGGAAGCTTCTGGCAAGCCGTGTCTACGCCGCCAAGGATGACGCCGCCGGACAATACAAGACGGGGGATTTGGTCAAACAGGTGGATGAGGTCACGCGTGAGGTGACGACGTTTGAATACACCCGTGATCACTACAAAGACGTTATCGAATCCAGAGAGTACGAGGGACGTACCTTGCGTTATACCAGAACGTTTGGCGCCGGCGGGCTGTTGCTTTCGCTTAAAGATCACAGAACCGGTGAGGAGTTTGGGTATACTTATGACTACGATGGGTTAGGAAACGCTTTGACCATCGTGACCAACCTTTCCGACAATTCCTCCACGACCTACAACCAGCTGGGCGAAATGATTTCAAGAAAAGATACCAAGGGAGAGGTCTTCACGATCACGTACCAGCGTGACACCCAGGGCAATCCGGTCAGGGCCGATGAAAGAGACAGCAAGGGGCTCCTCCGCTCCACCAAAGTTTTCAATAACGACGGCTCGATCAACTACGTCATTGATTACAAGAAAGACGGCATCACACCGGTGAGCTACAACTATTACGTTGACGAGAACAAAGACGGCGCCGCCGACCGGATCGATCAGTACAGCCGCCAGAGGAACAGTGCGGATGATTTTGCGGGACGCCAGGCGACTTATTTCCTGGACAACAACGGCGAAGTAACGCGGATGATCGGTTATCAAGACGACGGCGTGACGGTGGAGAGCCACAGCATTTATCACTACACGAACATCGAATTAGAAAATGGCCGCGAGAAGAGAGTGATTGATTTTATCGAAGTCATGAATCCCGACAAGGCGGATCCTGCTAAGCCCGGAGAGATAAAAGCCGTCAACTATTACAACTATGACGCGCGGACAGGAATGGTCTCTTTTATTGATCAGTGGAACAATCAGAAAGAAACAACCGGGGCCTATCAGTTGAGCCGGAACGTTCTCAACGATGAGGGGGAAACTGTCCGGTCGATCAGCTTTGAGAAGGACGGGAGGATCTTGAGCGTGAGCGAGTACCGCGCGCGGGATGGAGACCGGCAGGAAGTGAGAGTGTACA
>JACOVV010000136.1 GCA_016177145.1 Candidatus Omnitrophota bacterium
AGGTAGGGCCGTAGGGGCAGGCCCCTGTGCTCGCCTCTCGGCGAAGCCGAGGGCCTGCCCACCGTAGGGGCGGGTTTCAAACCCGCCCCTACATGCCGCCTGACCAAATCCGTCACATATCCCTTAAATCCCGCGCTCCCGTCGTCGGTGGCAACATGAACAGGAATCCCTAATTTCTGGAAATCCTTTTGACAGAGAAGCAGCGATTTATGTCGTGCGCCAAGAAAAATTTCTATCTGGCTCTTGTATTTTCTTTCTCTCTGTGCCAGAAAATAGAGAGGTGGAATTCCGACCCCTCCGCCGATTAAAATCGCTTTTCGCCCTGGTATGGGCACATTGCAATGTGCCCCTACGGGGCTCCATGAATTTCCTAACGGCCCCAAGAGATCTATTGAATCACCAGTTTTCTTCTTTGAAAGAACCTCTGTCCCCTCACCGACCACGGCGTATAAAATGTCAACGGCGTCTCCTGATGTCGAAAGAATACTGAAAGGGCGCCGCAGTAGGGGCGAATAATTATTCGCCCCTACCATATCCCACGTAATCCCATGTGGGCGGACACGGGGGTCCGCCCCTACATCTACCTGCACGAATTGCCCCGGCCGCACGCTCTTTGCCAGCGCCGGCGCTTTCAACCGAACCACGTAATGCCCCGGCGCAACTCGTCTGTTGAAGACAACTTTTGTTTTACCTTGAAACATCTGCTATAGGTCCTTCGACTCCGCTCAGGATGACAGAACGCTAAGGCGTTCTGTCACTTTCCACTTTCCATTTTCCACTTTCCGCTTTTCTGTGGTAATCCTGAATTGCCTTCACTCCCAACTTATCTTTCTGGATCGTTTCGATCCCCTTCACCGTCGCCTGCGCTCCGGCGATCGTCGTGATGCACGGGATGCCGAAGCTGACCGCCAGCGCTCGGATTTTCCCTTCGTCGGTCATCGGCCCTTTGCCGCTGGGGGTATTGATAATGAGATGAATTTCACCGTTGCGGATGAGATCACCGATGTGAGGCCTTCCTTCGATTAATTTATTGATCTGCTTCACTTGTAAACCCGACTGCTCTAAAACGGCCGCCGTCCCCTTGGTCGCGATGAGTTGGAATCCGAGCTGGACTAATTTCTTGGCGATGGCGGGAATCGTCCGTTTATCTTTATCCATGACGCTGACGAAAACATTTTTGCCGATGTTAAGCGGTTGCCCCGCCGCGATCTGCGATTTGGCGAACGCTTTCCCAAAATCGGTATCAATTCCCATCACTTCGCCAGTGGAATGCATTTCGGGGCCGAGGATAATATCCACCCCAGGGAACCGGGCAAATGGCAATACAGATTCTTTCACGCTGACGTGAGAAACGCCGACCTCCTTAATAAATCCGGAATCCTGAAGCAAAACTCCAACCATCGTCTTGGCTGCTAATTTCGCCAACGGAACACCGATCGCCTTGCTGACAAACGGGACCGTTCTGGAGGCGCGGGGATTGACTTCCAGCACATAGACCGTATTATTCTTGACCGCGAACTGGACGTTCATCAAGCCGACGACTTTTAATTCTTTCGCCATCGCATAAGTGCACCGACGGATTTCGTCAATAATCTCTTTGCCCAGCGAATAAGGGGGAATCACGCAGGCGCTGTCACCGGAATGGATTCCGGCTTCTTCGATATGTTCCATCACCGCGCCGATGACGGCGATTTCTCCATCGCTGACCAAATCCACGTCGGTCTCGTAAGCGTCCTCGATATATTGGTCCACCAGGATCGGGTGTTTTCCCGAAACCCGCGCCGCCTCACGGGCGTATTTGTCCAGACTGATGTCGTCGTAGACAATCTCCATCGCCCTTCCCCCCAAGACGTACGAGGGCCGGACGATGACCGGATACCCGATTTCCTTGGCGGCAATTTTAGCCCCTTCGATCGTCGTGGCAATCGCGTTTCTGGGCTGGACCAATCCCAGTTTCCGGATCATTTGTTGAAACCGGTCCCGGTCCTCGGCACGGTCAATCGAGTCAACGCTGGTCCCGATGATGGGGGCCCCCGCCTGTTCAAGAGAACGAGCCAGATTTAACGGCGTCTGCCCGCCGAATTGCACAATCACTCCGGCCGGTTTCTCATGATCAATGATATTCAGAACGTCCTCGATCGTCAGAGACTCAAAATAAAGCCGGTCAGAAATATCATAATCGGTTGAAACTGTCTCCGGGTTGGAATTGACCATGATGGTTTCGTATCCGAGCTCTTTGAGCGCGAATGAGGCGTGAACGCAGCAATAATCAAACTCGATCCCCTGCCCGAT
>JACOVV010000013.1 GCA_016177145.1 Candidatus Omnitrophota bacterium
CTGCTCAGGGCTCATCCTCTTATTGAATCCGGTTTGGCAGAAAGCCGGCTGGCTCGCCGCCGGCGGGAAAGCGGTTGTTGACACGCCAGTTTCAGCAATCCAAACAATTTCTGAAGAAATTTTCGCGGAGAGCAAATCCTAAAAAGATTCCCTCCTTGAAACCACCCTCTTTTTGAGTATAATAGCATCCTATGCCGCTATTAATTCTACTCCGTCACGGGCAGTCGCAATGGAACCTTGAAAACCGCTTCACCGGATGGATTGATGTCCCTTTAAGCGCCAAAGGGGAAGAAGAAGCCCGCTCGGCCGGTCAGAAGCTAAAAGCGTACAAAATTGACAAGGCCTATACTTCAGCATTGAAGCGCGCTCAGGATACGCTGACCTTGGCGCTGAATGAAGCAGGAATTAAGAATCTGCCGGTTGAAAAAGATCAGGCCCTAAACGAGCGCCATTACGGAGACCTGCAAGGACTCAACAAAGCGGAAACCGCTAAGAAGTATGGCGACGAACAAGTCCACATCTGGCGCCGGAGTTACGATGTTACCCCGCCTAATGGAGAGAGTCTAAAAGACACCGCCGCGCGGACGCTCCCCTATTTCGAGAAGAAAATTCTCCCCGATCTCAAAACCGGCAAAAATATCCTCATCGCCGCCCATGGCAACAGTCTCCGCTCGATCACGATGAGCTTGGAAAAACTCACTAAGGAAACAGTTCTCAAACTCGAAATCCCAACCGGCGTGCCGATTGTGTATGAAATGGATGGGGAGTTGAGGATTCTGTCGAAGAAAATTCTATAATAAAAAAGGGCAGACACAGAGGTCTGCCCCTACAGAATATCAAAGAATCACACGATCTGGATTTGGCTTTTCCCGCCGTATTTGTCCCACCAGGGCTTGGCCCCTTTGTCGAGGACTTGGTTGAGGGCGTTGATATTCTTGACGCCGCGGTCGGCGAGCCAGGTTTCAAACGCTTTGAGCCCCTGTTTGGCGTAGATCGGAACGCCGTCTTTCCAGGTGGCGCGGCCGCAGAGGACGCCGGAATAACGAACGCCTGCTTCGTTGGCAAGTTCGATCGTTTCGCGGAAAACATCATCGCTGACACCGGCAGAGAGGAAAATATAGGGAAGTTTAGCGGATTGATCCTGCTTTTGGAAAAGTTTGATCGCTTCTTGTTTTGTGTAGGCCTTTTGCCCTTTGAACGCTTTGGTCCCTTCGACAAACGCCATGTTGATTGGAACCTCAACCTTTAAGACGTCCACATAATATTCCGGCTTGGAAAACTCCGCCATGCTTTGCGAGACGATCTCCGGTTTCTTTTTGGCGAACTCGACCCCTTTTTCATCGCCCCCCTTAGCGTCATAACCGACAAATTCCAGGAAGAAAGGAATATCGTAATGCGCGCATTCGGCGCCGATGCGGGCGATAAAGGCGTGTTTAATTTCGTTGATCCATTTCTCTTCGAAAGGAGTGTAGTAGAGCAGGATTTTAACGCAATCCCCATCGGCCTCGATCGTCTTTTTGACCGTCCAGTCAGGAATGAGTGTTGGAACACGGCCGGGAGTGTTCTGGTCGTATCCGGTCTGCTCATAAGCGAGCAGCACTCCGGCATTCTTGGCGCGGGCTTTGACCGCTTCTAGTCCAAACTCCGGGTCGAGTAAAATAGCGCTGGCATGAGGCGTCAGCACCTTGGAGACCGCCACTTTAAACTCCGACATCATCGCAGGAGTGATTTCCTTGGCATCCACCCCTTTGTCTTTAGCGATGGACTTTTGCAGACTTCCTCTTTGGTCCATCGCGGCGGCGCGGATGACGCCATTCTTATCGGAGACCGCCATGAGACCTTTATATTTACCTTCGGTAATTTTTGTCATGACACCTTTCCCTTTCAGAAGTAATTAGTCTATGTAAAACGCCATTATAAAACTATGATGCACATCATTAAACACTAGCCACGAATGAACACGAATAGACACAAATTTCTTAGTGGCAAAGGTTTTTTATTTTACTCTAGATGTCCCCGCCGAATCAACTCCGCCATCTTGAGGGCGCTGGGGCGGATTTTCCTCTGTTGGGTCGCGTAATCCACCTCAACCAGCCCGAAACGGGGGCCATACCCTTCAGCCCATTCAAAGTTATCCAACAGCGACCAATACAAATAGCCAATGACGGAGATTCCCGCTTGGAGAGCTTGTGCCACGTTCCTCAAATGTTCTTCGATAAAAATTTCCCGTTGAGAGTCGTCATTGGTACAGATCCCATTCTCCGTGATTAAAATAGGCAAGCGGTATCGCTTTAGTTTCTTTAACAACTCATAAAGCCCTTCGGGATAGATTTCCCATTGAAGCGTATTCCGCGCTGCTCCATCACGCAGATGGTGTCCTCGAGTACAGATGTTGCCAAAGATTTTAGGAATCCCAATACCGATAAATTGGACATAGTCCCGCGTGTAATAATTCAATCCGACGTAGTCGAGCGTGCCGCGAAAGGGGAGCCGTTCCCAGAATATCCCAGGGAAGAAAAGCCACCCATGCTTAAACGCCTCCAGAAGAACAAAGTTAAAAAACCAAAATCGAAGCCGTGTGGATAAGCGGTCCATCCAGGAGTTTGAGTTGCAGGGGCTGAAGATAATCATGTGCTGGGCGATGCTGACTTTCACTCTGATCTTTTGCTTTCTTGCTTCTTCGTGAATCACACGATACGTCTTCGCATGGGCATAAGCGAGATGACGAGTCACTCGAATCGCCGCCGTAATGGATTGTTTCCCTGGAGGCCATTCTCCTTCGACATATCCCTTATAGACAAAAACC